>JAFADT010000532.1 GCA_023424585.1 Pseudomonadota bacterium | reverse complement strand
TACGCGAGCCGGCTGAGCGTCTTGCCCAGCACGTACTCCATGGCGAGGAACAGCTGCCCGTCCACCTCGCCCATCGCGTACACGCGCGCGATGTTGGGGTGCGCCAGCCGCACCACCACGCGGGCCTCGTCGCGGAAGCGGCCCACGAACTGCCCGGTGTCCTTCAGCCCCGGCAGCACCTTCTTCACGACGACCGCGCGCCCCACGCCCTCCTCGCGCGCGAGGAAGACCTCCCCCATCCCCCCTGCGCCGATGCGGCGCACGAGGGTGTAGGGGCCGAAGCGCACGGGCCCGCTCAGGGCCTCCGGTTCAACGGGCGTCGCCAAGCGCGCGGAACGCCTTGCGAGCCGCGGCGAGCACGTGCGCCACCTCCGGCTCGCCGATGGCCAGCGAGATGAACGCCGCCTCGAACTGACTGGGCGGCAGGTACACGCCTTCCTCCAGCATCGCGTGGAAGAAGCGCCCGAACTTCGCCGTGTCCGCCTTCTTCGCGGACGCGTAGTCGAACACCGGCTCCGACGTGAAGAACACCGTGAGCATGCTCCCCACGCGGTTCACCGTCACCGGCACGCCCGCCGCCTTCGCCTCCGCGCGGAAGCCCTCCTCCAGCAGCAGGCCCAGCTGCTCCAGCCGCTGATACGTCCCCGGCGCCGCCAGCGCCTTCACGCACGCCATGCCCGCCGCCACCGCCACCGGGTTCCCGGACAGCGTGCCGGACTGGTACACCGGCCCCTCCGGCGCCACCTTCGCCATGATGTCGCGCCGGCCGCCGTACGCGCCCAGCGGCATGCCGCCGCCCACCACCTTGGCCAGCGTGGTCAGGTCCGGCTTCAGCCCGTACAGCTCCTGCGCCCCGCCGCGCGCCAGCCGGAAGCCCGTCATCACCTCGTCCAGCACGAAGAGCACGCCGTGCTGCTGGCAGAGCCGCTGCAACCCCTCGAGGTAGCCGGGGCGCGGCACCAGCACGCCCATGTTGCCCACCACGGGCTCGATGATGGCGCAGGCGATGTCCTGGCCCTTCTCGTGGAAGAGGCGCTCCACGGCCTCCAGGTCGTTGAAGGGCGCGGTGAGCGTGAGCGACGCCAGCGCGGCCGGCACGCCCGGCGAGTCCGGCAGGCCCAGCGTCTCCACGCCGCTGCCCGCCTTCACCAGGAACGGGTCGCCCGCGCCGTGGAAGCAGCCCTCGAACTTGAGGATGTATTCGCGGCCGGTGAAGCCGCGGGCCACGCGGATGGCGGCCACCGTGGCCTCCGTGCCGCTGGACACCAGGCGCACCTTCTCCACCGAGGGCATCGTGGCGCAGATCAGCTCCGCGAACTCCACCTCCGCGGCCACCGGGGCGCCGAAGGTGGTGCCGCGCCGCGCGGCCTCCAGGAGGGCCTCCAGGATGGGCGGGTACGCGTGGCCCAGGATGAGCGGGCCCCAACTGCCCACCAGGTCCACGTAGCGGTTGCCGTCCACGTCGGTGAGCCACGCGCCGGAGCCCTCCTTGAAGAAGACGGGGTCGCCTCCCACGCCGCGGAAGGCGCGCACCGGGGAGTTCACGCCACCCGGGATGCGCGCCTGCGCACGGGCGAAGAGGGCCTGGCTTTGAGCGTGTTTCATGGCGGATTCCATAACACGTGCCGGACGCCCTTCCCCGTCCCGCGTGGCCCACCGGTGTCGCCTTTCCCCCCCGAGCGGCCGCCTGCCGGGCGGCGCGGGGAGGCGCGCGCGCTTTCGCCTCCGCACCTACACCGCGCCGCGGTTATAGCCACCGCATGCGCATCCTCCACACCATGCTCCGGGTCGGCGACCTGGAGCGGTCGCTCGACTTCTACACCCGCGTGCTCGGCATGACGCTCCTGCGCCGCCAGGACTACCCGGACGGCCGGTTCACCCTCGCCTTCGTGGGCTATGGCCCCGAGGACACCCACCCCGCCCTGGAGCTCACCCACAACTGGGACACGGCGAAGTACGAGCTGGGCACCGCCTATGGCCACATCGCCCTGGGCGTCGCCGACATCCACGCCACCGCCAACGCCATCCGCCTGGCCGGCGGCAAGGTCGTCCGCGAGCCCGGCCCCATGAAGCACGGCACCACCGTCATCGCCTTCGTCGAGGACCCGGACGGCTACAAGGTCGAGCTCATCCAGCAGAAGCCCTGACCCACCCCGCGGGGCCCCGGGGACCGGGGCGCCATCCCGTGAACCCCTGGACACGGGCGGCATGGGCAGGCGGGCGGACTCATTTTTCAGCGCGATGTCTCGCGCCTTCCGCTCGCCGTGCCCCCGGCAAAGGGGTAGAGAGGCCCGCGCGCCGCGACACGGCGCGCACCCTCCCCCTCTTCTTCCGAGGCCGTCGTCATGGTGGAGAGTCCCCAGACCCAGAACGCGCTATCCCCCGACGAGCTCCATGAAGCCTGGGCCGTGCTGTCCTCGGACGAGCGCCTGGAGGGATTCCGCCTGCTGCCGGCGTCGGTGGCGGACGACTTCTTCCTGGGCCTCACCGCGCGCGAGCAGGGCGAGCTCATCCTCAGCCTGCCCCCGGGCGAGCGCCGCACCTGGGTGCGCCTGCTCCCCCCGGACGACCTGGCCGACCTGGTCCAGGCCGTGGAGACGGAGCAGGTGGACACCATCCTGTCGCAGCTGGACGACGCCAGCCGCCGCGAGGTGAACGTCCTGCTCGCGTACGCGGAGGACGACGCGGGTGGCCTGATGAACCCGCGCTTCGCCCGCGTGCGCCCGGACATGAGCATCGACGAGGCCATCGGCTATCTGCGCAAGCAGGCGCGCGAGAAGGTGGAGACCGTCTACTACGCCTACGTGCTGGACGCCGAGCAGCGCCTGCAGGGCGTGCTGTCCCTGCGCCAGCTCTTCCAGGCCGCGCCGGACAAGCGCGTGGCGGACGTGATGATTCGCGACGTCATCACCGTCGCGGAGAACACGGACCAGGAGGCCGTGAGCCGCACCTTCTCCGAGCACAGCTTCATGGCCATGCCCGTGGTGGACGAGCAGCGGCGCATGAAGGGCATCGTCACGGTGGACGACATCGTGGACGTCGTCCAGGAGGAGGCCACGGAGGACATCCAGAAGGTCGGCGGCATGGAGGCCCTGGACGCGCCCTACTTCGACGTGGGCTTCATGGCCATGCTCAAGAAGCGCGCCGGCTGGCTGATGGTGCTCTTCCTGGGGGAGATGCTCACCGCCACGGCCATGGGCTACTTCGAGCACGAGATCGCCCGCGCGGTGGTGCTGAGCCTCTTCATCCCGCTCATCATCAGCTCCGGCGGCAACTCCGGCAGCCAGGCCACCACGCTCATCATCCGGTCGCTGGCGCTGTCGGAGATGCGGCTGAAGGACTGGTGGCGCGTGGCCCGGCGCGAGCTGACCACGGGCCTGGCGCTGGGCGCGGTGCTGGGCCTGGTGGGCTTCACGCGGGTGATGGTGTGGCAGGGCCTGTTCCACAGCTACGGCGAGCACGCGTTGCTCATCGGCCTGACGGTGGGCGTCTCGCTGGTGGGCGTGGTGATGTTCGGCACGCTGTCCGGCTCCATGCTGCCGTTCATCCTGCGGCGCGTGGGCTTCGACCCCGCGAGCGCGTCCGCGCCCTTCGTGGCCACGCTGGTGGATGTGTCCGGACTCGTCATCTACTTCACGGCCGCCAGCCTCTTCCTGCGCGGCACCCTGCTGTAGTCGGCGACGCTGGGGCCCCATGATTCCCACCACCCGTCGGCGCACGCTCACCCTCGCGGCCCCCGAAGCCCCGGGCCGCCCCGCGCACGTCTCCGCCGCCAGCGGCCTGGTGCGCGCGGGGGACTGGCTCTACGTCATCGCGGACGACGCGCTCCACCTGGCCGTGTTCCCCGCCACCGGAGACGCGCCGGGCCGCGCCGTGCGCCTCTTCCCGGGCGAGCTTCCGGAAGCCCCCGCGGAGCGCAAGGCCGCGAAGCCGGACCTGGAG
>JAFADT010000458.1 GCA_023424585.1 Pseudomonadota bacterium | reverse complement strand
CCACCGTGTCGTCCACGGCGACCAGCTCGCTGCCCGCGTCGCGGATGTCCCTCGCGATGGCCTCCAGCTCCTGGCCCCGCCTGGAGCGCCCCGGCACGTTGCGGATGTAGACGCAGCGGATGCGGCCCGGGTACTCGCGCGCGATGGTGCGGTAGTGCTCCGCGTCCTCCTGCCCGCTGTCCCCAATCAGCACGAAGGGCAGGTGGGCCAGCGTCTCCAGCACGCCGCGAATCTTGTCCAGCTTGTGCCCGTGCCCCCCGCCCGGCGCGAAGCCGTGCCGCGACAGGCCCCAGTCGCGCAGCAGCAGCGGACCGACGGGGATGCGGTGGATGGCGAGGAACTCGTCCAGGTGCTCGTAGAGGTTCCAGGGGCTGCTGGAGACGTAGAAGATGGGGTTGTCCGCCGCGCCGGAAGCGCCCGCCTGGAGCGCCGCGTAGAACGCGTCCACGCCCGGGAAGGGCAGCCGCACCCGGTGCTCCGTGAGGAACAGCGCCCACGCGCGCTTGAGCGGATCCGTCACCCCCGTGGCGATGACCGTGTCGTCGATGTCGCTGATGACGCCCAGCTCCGCGCTCGTCCCCGCCACGCGCACCGGCGCCGTCACGCGCGGCACGCCCTCGGCCTCCGGCGACAGCAGCTCCAGCTCCACCATGTGCCAGCCGGAGCGCACGCCCTCGGGCGGGGGCACCCACAGCTCCAGGAAGCCCTCCTCGTCCGTCACGCCCTCCCAGCGCTTGTCCCCCCAGCGCACCGCCACGTGCGCGCTGGCGATCTCCCGGGTCATGTAGCGCTTGTAGGAGGCCACGGCGCTGCTCCACAGCGTGTGGCGCTGGCGCTGGGGCGTCACCTTGCGCTCCTCCAGCACGCGCGCCTTGATGACCACGCGCTCCGGGGTGCCGTAGCCCCGGTACGGCAGGATGCGCAGCGGCGGGGCGATGCCCAGCCCCTTGCGCACGCGGCGGCTCAACACGTCGTACTGGGCATCCGCCTTGACGGCGAAGCGGAACAGCAGCGGGTACAGGTCGGGCATGGCGGGTGCGCGTGAGTCTACCGCCCCCTCCGTCAATCGTGGCGGCCCAACGTCCGGTCCAGGTTGTACGCGGCGCTGATGAGCGACAGGTGCGTGAGCGCCTGCGGGAAGTTGCCCAGCGCCTCGCCGGACAGGCCCGTCTGCTCCGCGTACAGCCCCAGGTGGTTCGCGTAGCCCTGCATCCGCTCGAAGATGAGCCGCGCCTCGTCCAGCAGGTCCGGCCGCACGGTGCTCGCGCGCGTCATCGCCTCCACCAGCCAGAAGCTGCACAGGTTGAAGGTGCCTTCGCTGCCCTCGATGCCATCCAGCGTCGCGTCCGCCTCGTAGCGGAACACCAGGCCGTCCGACGTCAGGCCCCCGTGCCGGGGCGCCTTGCGGATGACGTCCAGCGTGGAGAGCATCCGCGGATCCACCGGGGACAGGAAGAACACCAGCGGCATCAGCAGGTTCGCCGCGTCCAGCGCGTCGTGGCCGTAGGCCTGGATGAAGGCGCCCTTCTCCTGGCACCAGCCCTTGTCCATGATCTCCTCGAAGATGGCGTCGCGCGTCTTCAGCCACTTCGCCCGGTCCGCCGGCAGGCTGCGCTTGTCCGCGAGCCGGATGGCCCGGTCCACCGCCACCCAGCACATCAGCTTCGAATAGACGAAGTGCCGGCGCGAGCCGCGGATCTCCCAGATGCCCTCGTCCTCCTTCTGCCAGTGGTCGCACACCCAGTCCACCAGCCGCCGCAGGTGCCGCCAGAAGTCATAGGAGATGGGCGCGGCGTACTTGTTGGACAGGTACACGGAGTCCATCAGCTCGCCGTAGATGTCCAGCTGGAGCTGGTTCGCCGCCGCGTTGCCGATGCGCACCGGGCTCGCGCCGCCGTAGCCGCGCAGGTGATGGAGCTGCTCCTCCGGCGGCACCGGGCTGCCGTCCAGGCAGAACATCAGGGGCAGCGGCCCGTCCCCGTTCTCCGCGCAGCGCTTCTCCACCCAGCGCATGAAGGCGGCGGCCTCCTCGTTGAAGCCGATGCGGATGAACGCGTAGACGGTGAAGGCCGCGTCGCGCAGCCAGCAGTAGCGGTAGTCCCAGTTGCGCGTGCCGCCCGCGGACTCCGGCAGGCTGCACGTGGGCGCCGCGATGATGGCCCCGGACGGCTCGAAGGTCATCAGCTTCAGGGCCAGCGCCGAGCGCTGCACCATCTCCCGCCACCGCCCCGTGTACTTGCACCTGGACAGCCAGTGGCGCCAGTAGTCCACCGTGTCGCGGAAGAGCTTCTCCGCGGAGTCATGCGTGTGCAGGTGGTGGTGGCAGCCCTCCTTGCCCCCCTCGCGCAGGGTGAAGACCGCGGACTGGCTCTCCTTCAGCGTGAAGTGCGCGACGACGCCGTTCTTGTCCTGCCGCAGCGGCACGTTCGTCACCAGCTGCATGCTCAGGCCCTTGGAGAGGAAGGCCGCGCCCCCCTCCACGATGTGCGTCTCGTGGTCGTCCCGGGCGTAGTTGAACGCCGGGAAGCACTCCATGCGGAAGGCCATCTCGCCGCGCACCACGCGGATGCGCCGCAGGACCTCGCGCCCCTCCGCCTTCGCCCCCCGGCCCAGGGGCATCAGGTCGATGAGCTCCCCCACGCCGTTCGGCGTGTAGAAGCGCGTCACCAGCACGTTCGTGTCCGGCCAGTAGAACTGCCGCTTCTGGACGTTGTCCGGCTCCGGGGACACGCGCCAGTACCCGCCCCGCTCCGGATCCAGCAGCGCCGCGAAGACGCTGGGGCTGTCGAAGTACGGGAAGCACATCCAGTCGATGGTGCCCTCGTAGCCCACCAGCGCCACCGTGCGCAGGTCGCCGATGATGCCGTGGTCCTCGATGGCCACGCCGCCCTTCAGGTCCGTGTGATGCAGGTTCACCGGGCATGCTCCTGGAATGAGATGACGTGCTTGATGCCGCCCCTCGCCTCTACCACCTTCGCGAGCTCCGACGGCGGGTGACGCCGGGTGATGAGCGCCTCCACGCGCCCCGGCCACCTCGCGCGGAAGCGCTCCAGGTCCTCCAGCGCCTCACGGAAGTCGCTGTCCGCCGCGTTCACCGTGCCGAACATCACCCGGTTGCCCAGGACGAGCTGCCCCAGCACCTGGTCCCCCCGCAGCTCCAGCGGCTCCTCGCGTC
>JAFADT010000452.1 GCA_023424585.1 Pseudomonadota bacterium | reverse complement strand
GTCGTGGGCCATGGCGGCTGTTCTACCCGCTCCCCCGCCCGATGGAAGCCCCGGCGCGTTCATTGCGCCGGGCTCCGGTGTTTCAGTTCACGCTCGCGAAACCGCCTGCTTCCACTTTTCCAGGTGGCGCGCGCGGACCTCGGGCTTCATCTTCGGCTTGAAGGTCCGGTCCGCCTTCCACGCGCGGCGGATGGCGTCCGGGCTGGTCCACACGCCCGCGCCCAGGCCGCCCAGGAAGGCCGCGCCCAGGGACGTGGTCTCCAGGTTTCGCGGGCGCACCACCGGCACGCCCAGCAGGTCCGCCTGGTACTGCATGAGCAGGTTGTTGGCCGCGGCGCCGCCGTCCGCCTTGAAGACGGGGATGTCCCGCCCGCTGTCGCGGCGCATGGCCTCCGCCAGGTCGTGGATTTGAAGGGCCACGCCCTCCAGCGTCGCGCGCGCCAGGTGCGCCACGGTGGTGGAGCGGTCGATGCCGGCGAACAGGCCGCGCGCCTCCGGGCGCCAGTGCGGCGCGCCCAGGCCCGCGAGCGCCGGGACGAAGACGACGTCGCCGGAGTCCTTGACGCTGGCGGCGAGCGCCTCCACGTCCGGGGCCTTCTTGATGACCTTGAGGCCGTCGCGCAGCCACTGCACGGCGGCGCCCGCGATGAAGGAGCTGCCCTCCAGCGCGTAGTGCGTGGTGTTGCCCAGCTTCCACGCCACCGTGGTGAGCAGCCCCGCGGTGGAGCGCACCGGCTGCGTGCCGGTGTTCATGAGGAGGAAGGCGCCGGTGCCGTAGGTGCACTTGGATTCACCGGGGGCGAAGCACGCCTGCCCGAAGAGGGCGGCCTGCTGGTCGCCGGCCATGCCCGCGACGAGGATGCCGTCCGGCAGGCTGCGCATGCCGCGCGTGGTGCCGTACACCTCCGCGTTGCCGCGGATCTCCGGCAGGCACGCGCGGGGCACGCCCAGCAGCGAGCACAGCTCGTCATCCCAGCCGAGCGTGCGCAGGTCCATGAGCAGCGTGCGGCTGGCGTTGGACACGTCCGTGACGTGGGCGGCGCCGCCGGTGAGCTTGAAGACGAGCCACGAGTCCATGGTGCCGAAGCACACGTCGCCGCGCTCGGCGCGCTTCTTGGCGCCCTTCAGGTGGTTGAAGAGCCAGGTGAGCTTGGTGCCGGAGAAGTAGGGGTCGAGCACCAGGCCCGTCACCTCGCGCACGCGGGGCTCCACGCCTTGCGCCTTGAGCCGCTGGCAGATGTCCGCGGTGCGGCGGTCCTGCCAGACGATGGCGTTGGCCAGGGGCTCGGCCGTCTCCCGGTCCCAGAGGCCCGTCGTCTCCCGCTGGTTGGTGATGCCCACCACGGCGATGTCGCTGCCGGTGAGGCCGGCGCTCTTGAGGGCGCGGGCGATGCACCACTCGCTGGTGTTCCAGATGTCGATCAGGTCGTGCTCCACCCACGACGGCTTGGGGAAGTGCTGGGGCAGCTCCTTGTAGGAGCGGCCCACCACCTGCAGCCGGGTATCGAGGATGGAGACGTGGGTTCCCGTGGTGCCCTGGTCCAGCGCCAGGACGTATCTCGCCTTCGCCATGCGTGCGGAGCCTCTCTCGTCGGCCAGTGGCCGGACACGGGAGGGGACCCTACTCCAAGCGGAGGCGCCGCACTGACGGAGCGTGCGAGAAGTCAGGCACCGGGAGCTGTCCGTGGAACGCTCCCGTGCCCGCGTGGGGGTGCCCTGTCGGTGCGCCTTGCCGGGGGAAGTCCACGGTACTTCCCGGCGCGACCGGACACGGCCGCCCCGTTTCAGGAGCCCGTGGCCCGCGAGCGGCTGTTGAGGAAGCGGCGCAGGCCGTAGGCGCCCAGGCCCGCGAGGATCATCCGGCCCAGCGAGCCGCCCGCCCCGGAGGACCTGCGTCCCCGGTACCCGTAGCCGATGGGATGGCGGCCGTAGGCGGTGCGGCCCCGGTTCCAGCCGCGACCCCTGAAGCCGCGCCGTCGTGACGTGCCCAGCAGGTTGGAGAGCAATGCCATGGTGTCACTCCGTGGTGAGAGGTCCGGGCCCGTGCGTCCTCCACGGAGGGTCCGTGAAGGACGCGCGTGCGTTGAAAGGTGGGCCTCACGCCGTGTGACGACACCCCGTGTCGAGCACGGCCATCGGAGCGCCGAGTCCCGGGCCGGAGGGCAGGCGGGCGGCTTCGAGGGCGCGATGCCGGCGGCGGCTCCGGGAAGGCGGGCGGCTCCGGATGCATGGCATTGGACCCGGGGGACACTGCCGGTCTGTCCCTCGGACGAAAGCGTCGGACAGGTGAGGCGTGGCCCCGCCGGTTCCCTGCCCTGGGGGAGCACCTCCCCCTCGCGGTGCGGGAGGGCGCGCTCCTGGCGCCCCGGCCGCAATCCCAGTCAACGGGCGCGCGGGATGTGGCCCTGCTCCCGCAGGAAGGCCACGGTGCGGGCCACGCCGTCCGCGAGCGGGGTGGGGCGGAAGGCCAGCGCCCGCTGGGCCCGGGCCGCGTTGACGTGCGCCTCCCAGCGCATGAAGGACAGCTGGCCGGGCGCGACGAGGGGGGTGAAGGGGAGCACGCGCGCGAGCGGCGCGGACACGCGGGCCATGGCCTCGATGAGGAAGACGGGCGCGACCGGAGGCGGCTTGCCGGTGACCCCGGCCGCCTGGTGGATGGCGAGCGCGAGGTCCGCGTTGCTGACGAACTGGTCGGCGACGAGGTAGCGCTCGCCGTTGACGCCGTCCTTCGCGGCGGCGAGGTGCACGTCGGTGCAGCCGTCCACGTAGACCACGGACATGCCGCCGGGCGGGAGCAGCGGGGCCTTCTTGTTGAGCAACTGGATGAAGAAGGAGTTGAGCCCCACGTGCACGGGGCTGGGGCCATAGACGGCGGCCGGGTTGACGTAGACGACGTCCAGGCCCTGCTGGCGGATGGCCTCCACGGCGCGCTCGGCGTCCTGCTTGGAGCGTTCGTAGGCGGTGGGCTTGGGGTGTGGGTCGAGGTTCGCTTCGGTCAGCTCGCCGCCCCGGGGCGCGGCGAAGACATCCATGGTGGACGTGTAGACCACGCGGCGCACCCTCGCGGCGTGCGCGGCGGACAGGACGTTCACGCTGCCCTGGCGGTTCACGCGGTCGAAGATGGAGTCATCCCGGTGCCACTGCTCCGGCATGCCCGCGGCGTGGAAGACGAGCTCCACGTCGTGCATCGCGGCGGGCAGGGTGCCCGGGGACGTGACGTCCCCCTGGACGAGCGTCACGGAGGGCGGGAGCAGCTTCGCGGCGCGGGCCAGGTCCCGCACGAGCGCGCGGACGGACGCCCCCTGCTTCACGAGCCGGTGCGCGATGGCGTTGCCGATGAGGCCGGTGGCCCCGGTGACGAGGACGTTCATGGACCCGCAATCTACGCCCCCGGGCTCCCAAGCTGTACACGGCCGGTCCGACACGGTCCCAAGCGGGTTGGGAGCTGGAGGGTTCCACCGCACGGCCAGAGCGGCAGCGCCCGGGCCGCGGTTTTCCAGAACCTGTCCGACAGTCGGACAGGTTTTCGAAGCACGCTGCCGACAGGGAGGCCCGTCGGGGTTCCCACCTTCTCATCCGCAGGGACGGGATGGATGCACGGGGCCTGGATGGGCCTCCGTGCATCCTGGAGGTCCAGACCTGGACTTCGTGGGCATGAAACCAACCCGCGTCAGCGACGCCGCGCGCCGCGAGGCTCGGGGCGGGAGCGCAGCCCGTCGAAGAACCTGCTGGTCAGCTACACGTCGGTGCTGGGGCGGCGTCCAGGGACGGGCGTGGGCCACTTCGAGAGCAAATGGCGCATCGAGGAGCACGCGCGGGCGAGCGGCCTTCTCGCGACCATCGTGCGGCCGGGGACCTTCATGGAGCTGCTGCTGGTGCCGAGCTTCGGCCTGTCGCCGTGGGGGCTCCAGTTCTTCGTCCACCCGGACCAGCCCATGCAGCTCATCGCGGGGGAGGACATCGGCGTGCTCACCGCGCGCGTGTTCGCGGAGCCTCGCACGCACGTGGGGACCACGCTGGAGATGGCGGGGGACTCGCTGACCGGCAACGCGCTCGCGGAGAAGATCCGCCGGGCCACCGGGACGTCCATCACCTGCGCGCGGTTTCCGTCGGAGGTGCTCGATGCGAGTCCGATGCTGCGCAAGCTCGTGAAGCTGTTCGACGACGGGATGGTGGCCGAGCGTGCGGACATCCCGGCGCTGCGGCGGATGGCGCCGGGCCTGCTCACGTTCGACGCGTGGCTGGAGCGCGGGGACGCGGCGGCGATCCGGGAGCGGGTCGCAGCATGGCGTCCCGCAGGCGGCTTCCAGCCTCGCCGTAAGAATACTGCTGGATGAACTCTCGTGAGAGGGTTTGTTTGAACCCGAGGCATGCGAATTGATTGCGCCGTGTAAGTAATTTCGGCGCCCCTTTGGTGATGATTGTCATGGGGTGGCTGGGAATGGAGGATGGCAGGGTTTCATGACTTGTAATGATTCCCTTTGAGAGGCCATCCCATATGAAAAGACAAGCGCTCGCCGTCGTTCTCTCCCTCTTCGCCACCGCCTGTGGTGGAGCGATGGAGGAGTCCTCCGCGCTGGCAAGCCAGGAATCCGCCCTCCTTTCGCTGCCTGGTACATGGTGTCAGTCCGGGTGGCCGGGATGTGCCTTCATCGGTAGCAGCTCGGGTGCCATGTCGAGCGGTGGTGACGTCTGCTGGCGGGTGGGCGATCCGGTGTGGACGGGGCTGACTCCAGGCTCCACGCCTGGGACCTACACGGGAACGCGCTTCATGTATGGCACTGGTTCATGCGCGCCAATCGCTGCTCGGCCTGTGACCATCACGATGACGGGACCCGACACCTTCACGGAAGTGGCAGGGAGTTTCTCGGCCAGCTGGTACCGCTCGCCCTGACACCGGGGATGTGACCCACCCCGGTGGTCGCCGTGCGTGCTAAGTCACGCACGGTTCGACCTCGGAGGAGGGCGCCATGACAGGAGCCATCAGCCTGGAAGCGCTGGCGGCGTACATCCAGGACGCGTTCAGGGACGTGCACGTGGACACCACCACGCCGGATCTCTTCTTCTTCGCCGGGGACGAGCGGAAGTTTCCCTTCGCGACCATCGTCACGCATGACACCGAGCACGACTACCACTCGGAGCTGGACCGCGATGGCGTGTTTCGGCTGAACCTGGGCGTGAGCAAGGAGAGCTTCCAGAAGCTGTTCCCGGAGCCCGATCCGAAGGTGGACTACGCGGACCTGGATGTGTTCCTGCCGCATCCGGTCTACGCGCGCATGTTCTGGATGTGCGTGCTCAACCCCAGCCACGAAACGCTCCACCTGCTGCGCCCGTACCTGAAGGAGGCCTACGCCATCCAGGTGCAGCGGCTCGCCCGGGGCTGAATCACGGCGTGCGGCTGCGCACTGCCTGTTCATTCCGGGGCACGTCCGCGTACCCGGTCATCTCCAGGTAGCCGCGCCCCTGCACGGGCTGGCCCTCGCGCGTGCCGTCCACCGTCACCGCGCCCTCCCAGTAGCGCACCAGCACCGGCAGCTCCTGGTCCGCGAGCTTCGGCGTCACGTCCAGTGACAGCGACACCTTGGGAACCTGGACGCGCCAGCCCGCCGGGTACTCGCCGCCGCGTGGGCTCTTCCAGGTGCCTCGTGGCTCCAGCGCCATGTCGTCCGCGGTCAGGTGCACGGCCTCGCCCTTCGCGGGGACGTACGTGCCCGCGCTGAACGCATCCTTCGTCCCGTCCTGCTTGCGCAGCTGGTAGAGCATCAGCTCGCTGCCGTCGGCGAGCTGGAGCGCGAACCAGTCCCAGCCCACCTGGTCTCCGCTCAGCGCGCTGGTGCTCCACTCGCGGTCCATCCAGCTCTCGCCCTGGACCTGCACCGTCCGCCCCTCCACCGACACCGTGCCCCGCGAAGGCATGCGCGACAGCGAGTAGTAATAGGACGCGTTGCCCCGCTCCGGGCCCTTCTGGCTCAGGCCCCGGTCACCCTGGAGCACCGGCGGCTTGCCCTCGTCCAGCGTCAGCGCCAGCGTCACCCCGTCGCCCTGCGCGCGCAGGCGCATGGGCCACGCGCCGCTGCCTTCGCTCCGCACGTCCCAGTCCTGAAGCCAGACATGGAAGGGCGCACCCTCCGCGCCCGCCAGCCCCTGCGCCGCGCGGCTGAAGCGCTCCGTGACGTGGAACTTCCCGGCGCTCACGTCCGTCAGCGTGAAGTGCCCCATGAACACCTGCCGCGTGGCCCAGCCGGACGCCCGCCGCGGCTGCTCCGGCGCCAGCGCGCTGCGGAACAGCGTGAACTGGTAGCCGAAGGCGCGCCCGTCCCGCGTCTCCAGGTTGCCCGTCCAGTACCACCACTCGGTGCGGAAGTCGGGGTGGGGGCCGTGGTCCTCCGGGAAGTGGAACGTGCGCGGCTCCATCGCGCGCGCGTAGCCCTCCGTTCCTCCGTCCCCGCCCATCGCGGACGCGACCGTCATGCCGCCTGTGTTCACGGGTCCGGCGTCCTCCGTGTCCCGCAGCACCACGCCCACCGCCACGCCCAGCGCGGCGAGCACCAGCACCACCCCGATGACGAGTCCCCGACCCATGCCTCACTCCTCCCGCAGCGCCATGGCCGGGTTCGCGCGCGCCATGCGCCACGCCGGGTACAGCCCCGCGAGCGCCGCCGCCACCAGGGCCAGCACCACCGCCTGGCCCACCACGCCGGGCGCCACCACCAGCTGCAACGTCCACCCGAACGAGCGCTGGTTGATGACGTGCACCAGCACGTAGGCCAGGGCCAATCCCAGCGGGACGGAGAACAGCCCCGCGAGCAGGCCCAGCAAGCCCGTCTGCAACGACACCATGCCCCACAGCTGTCCCGGTGTGAGCCCCGTCGCGCGCAGCACCGCGAACTCGCGCGCCCGCTCCAACTGCAAGGACATCAGCGCGCTCAGCACGCCCACGAACGCGACGCCAATCGCCAGCAGTCGCAGCACCTGCGTGATGGTGAAGGTGCGGTCGAACACCTCCATCGACGCCTGCCGCAGCGCCCGGTTCGCGCGCACGTTCAACGCCTGCTCACCGCCCGCGCGGTCGCGCACGCGGGCCACCAGCGCATCCACGTCCTGCCCGGGCGCGGCGAAGAGGGACAGGCCCGACACGCCCCGGTCCTCGTACCAGTGTTCATACGTGGCGCGCGGCATCAGCACCGTCCCCACGTCCGAGCCGTAGTCGAAGTACACGCCCGCCACGCGGAAGTCGTGCGGCCCCTGGTCCGTGGCCACGCGCAGCGTGTCTCCCGCGTGCACGTTCCGGTGGAACGCGAACGGCTCCGACACGATGAGCGCGTCCGGCGACGCGTCCAGCTGCCGCCACACGTCCTCCGCGCGCCCTTCCTTGAAGCGGTAGGTCCGCTCGTGGCCCTTGGCGAAGTCCACCGCCAGCAGGTCCGTGTCCACGCCGTTGATGCGCACGTGGATGACCCGGATGGAGCCGCTCGCCTCGACGCCGGGCGTGGACCGCAGCTTCTGCGCGAGCCCCAGCACCAGCGTGGAGTCCCCGCGCCGCGCCACCAGCGACGGCGGCGACACGAACACGTCCGCTTGCAGCGCGGACTCCAGCCACGCCGCCACCGTGCCCCGGAAGCTGGACACCATCAGGCCCACGCCCACCGTCGTCGCCACCGCGACCATCAGCGCCGCCAGCGCCACCGCCGTGCGCGACAGGCTCGCCGTCACGCCGCGCGCCGCCATGCGCCCCAGCGGACCGAACAGCGCGCCCAGGGGCCTCGCCGCCGCCACCGTCAGCTGCTCCGTCACCCAGGGCACCAGCAACGCGCTGCCCAGCAGCACGCCAAAGAGCCCCGTATACGCTGGCAACAGCGCCTGCGTGGGCCACGCGAGCACGGCCGCCGCGATGGCTAGGATGATCACCCCCAGCACCGCCAGCCGGGGCGCCCGGCTGCGCGACACGTCCTCCACCGTTGACCGCCGCAGCGCGGTCACCGGCGCCGCCCGGGCCGCCTCCCACGCGGGCACCAGCGCCGCCAGCACCGTCGCGCCCAGGCCCAGGCTCAAGCCCTTGATCAACGTGAAGGGCTCCAATGACAGACGCCGCACGTTCACCACGAAGTACAGGTCATTGATGGTGCGGGTGATGAGGCCCACCAGGCCGCTGGCCATCAGGATGCCCAGCAGCAGCCCCGCCGCGGTGCCCACGGCGCCCAGGAGCAGCGCTTCGCCCAGCACCACCGCGAACAGCTCGCCGCGCGTCACCCCCACGGCGCGCAGCCGGCCCAGCAGCCCGCGCCGCTGCACCACGGAGAACGTCATCGTGTTGTAGATGAGGAACATCCCCACCACGAGCGCCAGCAGCGACAGCGCGGTGAGGTTGGTGCGGAACGCCCGCGTCATCTGCTCCACCGTGCCCGCGCGCCCGGACGTCTGGAGCAGCTCCGCGCCCGGTGGCAATGTGGCCCTCAATTGCGCGGCCTGCGCTTCTCCACCCTTCAAGCGGAGGTCCACGCGCGTGAGCCGGCCCTCCTGGCCCAGCACCTCCTGCGCGGTGGAGAGGTCCGCGAGGAGCAGCGACTCCAGCGCGCGCTCCGTCGTCTCCTGTGCGGGCGTCAGCAGGGCCGACACGCGCAGCTCCCGGCGAAGGCCCGTCACCGTCACCGGCAGCGTGTCCCCGGCCTTCACGCCCAGGCTCCGCGCCGTCTTCGCGCTCAGCACCACCGCGCCGGGCCGCGTGAGCAGCGCGCCCAGGTCCCCCACCGCGCCTCCCGTGGAGAAGTCCCGGAAGGGCGCCTCCGCGAACGGATCCAACCCCAGCAGCGTGAGCGTGCGGTGGTTGCCGCCCTCCACCTGCACGAAGCCCTGCACCACGGGCGCCGCGTCCGGCGCGTCCGGTCGCAGCTTCAGCGCCGTGTAGACGCCCTCCGGCAGGCCGGACGTGCCGCCGACGAGCTGGTGCGTGGCGCGGCCCGCGACGACGTCCGTGGACTGCTCGAAGGCGCGCAGCGCGCTGCCGCTCGCCAGGTCGATGGACACCACCACCGCCACGCCCATGGCGATGCCCAGCAGCGACAGCGCCGTGAGCCACGGGTGGCCGCCCAGGTGCCGCAGGCTGGCGCGCGCGAGCAGCGCCCTCATGGCGTCCTCCGGCCTCGCGCGCCGCCGGGGTGCTCCACCAGCCGCCCGTTCTCCATCACCAGCACGCGGTCCGCGCGCTCCGCCATCGCGGGCTCGTGCGTGACGATGAGCGCGCACGCGTTGCCCTGCCGGGTGAGCCCCTCCAGCAGGTCCAGCACCTGGCCGCCCGTCTCCTCGTCCAGGTTGCCCGTGGGCTCGTCCGCCAGCAGCAGCGGCGGGGCGTGGGCCAGGGCTCGCGCCACCGCCACGCGCTGCTGCTCGCCGCCGGAGAGCCGGTCCGGGAAGCTGTTCGCGCGGCCCCCCAGCCCCACCCGCTCCAGCAGCTCCCGCGCCCGGGCGGCGGCCTCCGCGCTCGAACGGCCGAGCAGCTCCAGCGGCAGCCGCACGTTCTCCTCCACCGTCAGCGTGGGCAGCAGGTTGAACGCCTGGAAGATGAAGCCGATGCGCTCGCGCCTCAGCAGGGTGCGGTCGCGCTCGGGGAGGCGCCCCAGGTCGCGGCCCTCCACCCGGATCTCGCCGCGCGTCGCCTGGTCGATGCCGCTGATGAGGTTGAGCAGCGTGGACTTGCCGGAGCCGCTGCGGCCCAGCAGCACCACGAACTCGCCCCGGTGCAGGGCGAGCGAGGTGCCGGAGAGGACCTCGCGCACGGAGTCGCCCTCCGCGTAGGACTTGGTGACGGCGCGCAGCTCGACGAGGGGAGCCGGGTCGGGAGGAGAGGAAGGCATGCCTGTCCTCCGACATAATGGATGCCCGGGGGCCGTGAGCGGTTACCTGCGCGCCGGGGACGGATGCCCGCTACTGGACGCCAGCAGCGCCAGGGAGCGCTCAGCTCATGACACCTGGCAGGTTGTCCAGGTTGCTTTTCGTGCCAGGCGGCGCGTCCCGGTGTTTGATGGACGCCTCTTCTCGCCGGAGGCCTTGCCTTCCGCCGGGGTGGGGGGGGCCACACATGAACGAAGCCCAGACCGGGTGGGTCGCGGCGTCCGGAGGTGTGCCCCCGCGGATGCACGAGCTGCTCCAGCAGCTGCCCGCCTTCTTCGGCCTCTATCGGGGCCCCGGCCACCTCATCGAGTTCAGCACCTCCACGCGCCTGACGCTGCTCGACACGCGCGGGCAGGTGGGCATCCCGCTGCGCGAGGCCTGCCCCCAACTGGCGGGCCCCGGCTGGCACGACGCCTGGGACCGCGTCTTCACCACCGGCGAGGCGCTGCACCTGCGCGAGGCCTCCGCCCGCGTGCACCCCTCCGACGAGGAGCTGTTCTTCAACATCTCCCTGCTGCCGCGCCGCGACGCGCAGGGGCAGGTGGAGGGCGTGCTCGCCTTCGCGGTGGACGTGACGGAGTTGGTGCGCACCCGCCGCGCCGCGTGGACCACCGCCGCCTGGCGCACCGAGCGCCTCCAGGCGATGACCGCCGCCCTCTCCGAGGCGCTCACCCCCGCGCAGGTGGTGGAGGTGGCCGCGCGCGAAGGCGCCCTCGCCATGGGGGCCCTCACCGGCCTGGTGGTGGTGCCCCAGGGCACGGCCCAGGACGTCTTCGAGCGCGTCGCCGCGCACGGCTTCTCTCCCGGCGAGCTGGAGGACTGGCGGCGCTTCGAGGTCTCCGCGACCTGCCCCCTCACGGACGTGACGCGCACCCGCGAGCCCCGCACGCTGGGCTCCTGGACGG
>JAFADT010000407.1 GCA_023424585.1 Pseudomonadota bacterium | reverse complement strand
GTTCGACGTGGTGCGCGGCGCGGTGGAGGAGTCGCGCGCCAGCCACCCCCACCGCGAGGTGCTGCTGGACATGCGGGGCGACGGGCGCGGCGCGTGGGACGCGGACCGGCTGGAGCAGGTGGTGGGCAACCTGGTGTCCAACGCGCTCAAGTTCAGCCCGCCGGAGTCGCCCGTGCGCGTGAGCGCGGAGGGCCTGGAGGGCGAGGCCGTGCTGCGGGTGCACAACCTGGGCGCCCCCATCCCGGCGGACCACCTGCCGCACCTCTTCACCGCGTGGCGCCGCGCCGGCCGCAGCGACCGGGAGCGCGGCGCGTCCGGAGGGCTGGGGCTGGGGCTCTACATCACCGACCAGGTGGTCCGGGCCCATGGCGGCACCGTGCAGGTGACCTCCACGGAGGCCGAGGGGACGACCTTCACGGTGCGGTTGCCGCGAGGCTGAAAAAGCTACGGCTTTGACGACTCGTGGACGGAAGCGTTGCGTCGTCCCTTCCGGATGCGCAGGGGCGACTCCACCCTGGAGGGCATGGTCCCATCCGAAAAGCAAATCTTCGCCCAGAGCGTGGAAGCCCTCTTCGTGCGTGCGCTGGGGCCGTACCTGACGCGTGACGGACGCCAGAAGCTGAAGGCCGCGGGCCTGAGCCTGTCCGAGCCGCTGCGCCCCCACTACTCGCTGGAGCAGTGGCGCGCCTTCCTGGACGTCGCCGCGCGGGACGTCTTCCCCGGCCAGCCCCTGGAGGCGGCCTACCTGGAGCTGGGCGCCCGCTACCTGAAGGGCTTCCAGCAGACGCCCGTGGGGCGGGCGAGCATGCAGCTCGTGACGCACCTGGGCCCGCGGAAGACGCTGGAGCGCGTGCCGTACAACCTGCGCGCGGGCAACAACTTCAACGAGGTCCGGGTGGAGGAGCTGTCCTCGCAGGACGCCACCTTGTGGGTGAAGGACGTGCTGGCGGACAACCCCTTCTTCGCCTGCGGCTTCCTGGCGGAGACGCTGCGCGCGTCGGGCGCGGGCTCCCCGGAGGTGAGGCCCATCGCCTTCGACGGGACGGCGGCGACGTACCGGCTGACGTGGTCGCAGGCGCAGGCGCAGCGGCCCGCGGGCGCGCTGGCGCCGGTGCGCCGGCTCTACGGGTAGCGCACGGGCGCGGGCGGATCATCCGGCGGCAGGGGGATGAACTCCGTCTCCGCGGGCACGGGGGCGAAGCGGCCCTCTTTCCAGTCCGCCTTGGCGGCCTCCAGGCGCTCCTTGGAGGACGACACGAAGTTCCAGAAGAGGTAGCGCGGGCCGTCCATGGGCGCGCCGCCCAGGAGCATCATCCGCGCGGAGGACTCCGCCTTGAGGATGATCTCGCTGCCCGGCTTGAACACCAGCAGCTCGCCGGGCTGGAACCGGGTGCCCTCCACGTCCAGGGTCCCCTCCACGAGGTAGAGGCCCCGCTCCTCGTACTCGGTGGAGAGCTTCAGGCGGGAGCCCGCCTCCAGCTTCGCGTCCGCGTAGAAGAGGTCGGAGTGGGCGCGCACGGGGGACCTGCCGCCGTGCACCTGTCCCGCGATGACGGTCAGGTGGACGCCCTCGCCCTCGATGACGGGCAGGGTGTCCGCGGGGTGGTGGACGAAGGACGGGGCGGTCTCCTCGTGCTGCTTGGGGAGGGCGACCCAGGCCTGGATGCCGAAGAGGCGCCCGCCGGCGGCGCGGGGCTCGGGGGCGGTGCGCTCGGAGTGGGCGATGCCCTGGCCGGCGGTCATCCAGTTCACGGCGCCGGGGCGGATGGGCTGCACGAAGCCCAGCGAGTCGCGGTGGAGGATCTCACCCTGGAAGAGGTACGTGACGGTGGACAGGCCGATGTGCGGATGGGGGCGCACGTCCAGGCCGCGGCCGGGGTCGAAGTCCGCGGGGCCCATCTGGTCCAGGAAGATGAAGGGGCCGACCATGCGGCGGCGCGCGGAGGGCAGGGCGCGGCGCACGTGGAAGCCATCACCCAGGTCTCGCACGCGCGGGACGATGAGCGTCTCCAGGGAGGGCGGGGCGTCGCGTCCCTGCAGGTCTTCTTCCCAGCTCATGGTGCGGCTCCTTGTCGAGGGGCGCAGTGTGCCCCAGTTCCAGCCATCGCGCTTTCTCCCTGGAGGGCAGGCGCTTAGCCTGGGCCGCGCATGCACCCCTGGCTCACCGGGCTTGTCGTCGCGGCCGCACTGGCGCTGTCACCGTTCGCGCTCCGGGCCTGGCGCCGCGCGCGGCTCCGTCGCCGCTGGCGGGCGCTGGGGCCGAGCCTGGAGCTGTCCCCGGCGCGGGGCTCCGCGCGCCTGCTGGAGGGGCGCTACCGGGGGCATCCGGTGGAGGTGTCCCTGTCGCGCACGGGGGGCTCGCGGCTGCGGCTCGTCCTGGACGTGAAGCTGCCGGAGGGCTTCGCGTTGACGCCCCAGGGGCGGGGCCCGCGCGGGGCCTCGCGGGTCCAGGACCTCCAGGTGGGGCAGCCGGAGCTGGACGCGGTGTACCTCATCCAGGGGGCGAACCCGGCGGCTGTCATCCGGCTGATGCAGGAGCCCGCCGTGCGGGAAGCGCTCCTCACGCTCCAGCAGCGGGGCGTGCGGATCCAGCTCATGGGACAGGAGGTGTTCGTTCCCGTGCGAGGCGACCTCACCGAGGAGTCCTGCCGGGCGCTCCTGCGGGACCTGACGCGGCTCGCGTCGGCGCTGCGGGGAGCGGTGGCGCAGCACCACGCCCAGGCGGCCGCGGCGCGTGAGGCCCTGCGGAGCGAGGTCCCCGTTGGAGGGAGCAGGTCGCCCGTGCCCGGGCGCAGGGACTTCCAGGAGCTGGCGGCGCTGCGCGAGGTGTTCGATGGGCGGTGGACGCGGCACAAGGCGCTGGTGTTCGCGGGCGGCTTCGTGGGGCTGCTGGTGGGCGTGCCCTTGTGGCTCTGGGTTCGGAACATGCCCCGCCCCGAGGGCTTCGACCTGACCGGGATCCCCTTCATGGCGGTCTTCGCCGGAGCCGCCGCGGCCCACGCGTGGAGCCTCCGGCACCAGCTGCTCTGTCCAGCGTGCGGGAACGACGTGCGCACCGAGGAGCCGGATCCGGAGGCGCCGGACGAGACCCTGGTCAAGCTGTCGCTCGACCGGTGTCCGCACTGCGACCTCCGGCTGCGGTGACGTGACGCCTGTCCGCTGGAGGGCCATGCGTCCTGCTGGGAGCTGGGTCCGTCGGCGGTCCAGGGGGAGGCGCAAGGCTGCCGATGGCTCCTGGCCTGGTGGCCCGTGGCGGCACCCCCCGTCCGTTGACGACGCGCTGTACCTGTGTTCAGGCTGCCTGCTGGGAGCCCGCCATGTCCCCTCAAATCGCCCTCGCCTTCACGTCGGAGTCCGCGGCCCATCCGGCGCTCGCCGCCTTCCACCCGGTGGTGCGGCGCTGGTTCGCCTCCCGCCTGGGCGAGCCCACGCGCCCGCAGCTTGAAGGCTGGCCCCTCATCCACGCGGGCCACGACGTGCTCATCGCCGCGCCCACCGGCAGCGGCAAGACGCTCACCGCGTTCCTCGCCGCGCTGGACTCGCTGTTCCGCCTGGCTCTCGACGGCACGCTCGCCGACCGCACCCAGGTCCTCTACGTGTCGCCCCTGAAGGCCCTGGGCAACGACGTGCAGAAGAACCTCCTCCAGCCGCTGGAGGAGCTGATGACCCTGGCGCGCGGGGAGGGCTACGAGCCCCAGCAGCTGCGCGTGCAGGTGCGCACCGGCGACACGCCCGCGGGCGAGCGCGCCCAGATGGTGCGCCGCCCGCCGCACATCCTCATCACCACGCCGGAGTCCCTCTACCTCTACCTCACCGCCGAGCGCGCCCGCGCCACCCTGCGCCACGTGCGCACGGTCATCGTGGACGAGATCCACGCGCTCGCCCGCGACAAGCGCGGCAGCCACTTCGCGCTGTCCATGGAGCGCCTCAAGGCCCTCACCGACGTGCGCCCCCAGCTCCTGGGCCTGTCCGCCACGCAGAAGCCGCTGGACGCCATCGCGGGCTTCCTCACCGGCGCGTCCCTCACCGAGTGCAAGCGCGTGGAGGTGGGCCACCAGCGCCCGTGGGACCTGACCGTGGAGATCCCGGACGCGGAGCTGTCCTCCGTCGCGAGCCACGAGATGTGGGGGCAGGTCTACGACCGGCTGCTCCAGCTCTCCAGCGAGCACCGCACCACGCTCATCTTCGTCAACACGCGCAAGATGTCCGAGCGCGTGGCGCACGACCTGGGTGAGCGCCTGGGCCCGCAGTGGGTGGCCGCGCACCACGGCAGCATGTCCCGCGAGCTGCGCCTGTCCGCCGAGGAGCGCCTCAAGGCGGGCCAGCTCCGCGTGATGGTCGCCACCGCGTCGCTGGAGCTGGGCATCGACGTGGGCAACGTGGACCTGGTCGTGCAACTGGGCACCACCAAGGCCATCTCCGTGCTGCTCCAGCGCGTGGGCCGCGCGGGCCACCACAAGGCGGGCATCTCCAAGGGCATCCTCTTCGCGATGACGCGCGACGAGCTGGTGGAGTGCGTCGCGCTCCTCAACGCCGTGCGCGAGGGCGACCTGGACGCGGTCCGCATCCCCAGGAAGCCGCTGGACGTGCTCGCGCAGCAGATCGTCGCCGCGTGCGCGTGCGAGGAGTGGGACGAGCGCGCCCTCTTCAGCGTCTTCCAGCGCGCGTACCCGTACCAGGACCTCACCTGGGAGGAGTACCAGCAGGTGCTGGAGATGCTCTCCGAAGGCGTCTCGGAGCGCCGCGGCCGGGGCAGCATCCACCTGCACCGCGACCGGGTGAACCAGCGGCTCAAGGGGCGCCGGGGCGTGCGCATCACCGCGCTGACCAACGGCGGCGCCATCCCGGACACGTTCAACTTCGCCGTGATGGCCCAGCCCGAGGGCAAGGTGGTGGGCACGCTGGACGAGGACTTCGCGGTGGAGTCCTCGCCGGGGGACATCTTCCTCCTGGGCAGCACCGCGTGGCGCATCCAGCGCGTGATGGGCAGCACGGTGATGGTGGAGGACGCGAGGGGCGCGCCGCCCAACGTGCCCTTCTGGCGCGGCGAGGCCCCGGGCCGCACGGACGAGTTGAGCCTCCAGGTGGGCAGGCTGCGCGAGGAGCTGCTGCGCCACGACGACCCGGCGGGCTTCCTGGAGAAACTCCTGCGCGTGCCGCCGCCCGCAGTGGACGCGCTGCTGGGCTACCTGCGGCTGGGCAGGAAGATGCTGGGCGACGTGGTGCCCAGCCACAACCAGGTCGTCGCCGAGCGCTTCTTCGACGAGGCGGGCGGCATGCAGCTCATCATCCACGCGCCGTTCGGCAGCCGCATCAACCGCGCGTGGGGCATGGCGCTGCGCAAGCGCTTCTGCCGCTCGTTCGACTTCGAGCTGCAGGCGGCGGCCACGGAGGACGGCATCCTCCTGAGCCTGGGGGAGCAGCACTCGTTCCCGCTGGCGGACATCTTCGACTTCCTGCACCCGGACAACGTGGAGGAGGTGCTGGTGCAGGCCATCCTCCAGTCGCCCCTCTTCGGCACGCGCTTCCGGTGGGTGGCGTCGCGGGCGCTGACGCTGCACCGGATGATGGGGGGCAAGCGCGTGGCGCCGAACCTCCAGCGCGCGCGCAGCGAGGACCTGCTGGCGGCGGTGTTCCCCGCGCAGGTGGGGTGCCAGGACAACCACGGCGGCGCGGACGTGGAGCTGCCGGACCATCCGCTGGTGAAGCAGACGATGGACGACTGTCTGCGCGAGGCGATGGACATCGAGGGCCTGCGCGAGGTGCTCCGGCGCATGAAGGACGGGCGCATCCAGCTGGTCGCGCGAGACGTCCCGGAGCCGAGCGTCTTCGCGCACGCGCTCATCAACAGCCAGCCGTACACCTTCCTGGACGACGCGCCGGCCGAGGAGCGCCGCGTGCGCAACGTGGCCCTGCGCCGCGCGATGCCGGCCGAGGACGCGGCGGCGTTCGGCGCGCTGGACGCGAACGCCATCCGGCAGGTGGTGGAGGACGCCGCGCCGCCGATGCGCGACGAGGACGAGCTGCACGACGCGCTCCTCCAGTTCGTGCTGGTGCGCGCGTCGGAGGTGCCGAGAGGCCTGGAGGCGGGCCTGTTCAAGCAGGGCCGCGTGGCGTGGCTGGAGCGGGAGGGCGGGCGGTTCCTGGTGTCGGCGGAGCGGGGCAACGCGGTGCGCGCGCTCTTCCCGGACGTGCTGACGCAGCCGCCGCTGCCGGTGCTGGAGTACGACCGGCCGGTGGAGCGCGACGCGGCGGTGCTCCAGGTGGTGCGCGGGCGGATGGAGATGGTGGGGCCCACCACGGTGGTGGAGCTGGCGCGGCTGACGCTGCTGGAGCCGGACGACATCAACCTGGCGCTGCACAACCTGGAGAGCCAGGGCAGCGTGCTGCGGGGCCAGTTCCGCGCGCAGGACGACGTGCCGGTGCCTCGGGACGCGGAGGGGAGCCCGGTGCTGGAGTGGTGCGACCGGCGCCTGCTCCAGCGCATCCACCGGCTGACGGTGGGGCGGCTGCGCCGCGAGATTGAGCCGCTGAGCCCGCAGGACTTCATGCGGTTCCTCTTCCGGTGGCACCACCTGGAGGACGTGGACGCGCTGCGAGGCTCCACGGGGCTGCTCAAGGCGGTGCGGCTGCTGGAGGGGTACGAGGCGCCGGCCTCCGCGTGGGAGCGCTTCCTGTTGCCCGCGCGCATGCGGGGCTACACGCCGGACCTGATGGAGCGCGCGTGCTACGCGGGCGAGGTGGCGTGGGGCCGGGTGACGCTGAAGGGTCCGCCGAAGCTCCCGGGGCCGCGCCGGGGCGCGCCGGTGGAGGCGCCAGAGCCGGTGGTGGCGAAGCGGTCATCCCCGACGCGCAACGCGCCGTTGACGTTCACGGTGCGCGAGGACCTGGAGTGGATGCTGGCGGCGGCGCGTCCGCACGCGGTGTTGGCGGACGGGGGCGTGTGGATGCCGCCGGACCTGAGCGCGGCGGCGAAGGACGTGGTGGGCGTGCTGGAGCGGCGGGGCGCGTGCTTCTTCCAGGACCTGGTGACGCGGGCGCGGCGGCTGCCGGCGGAGGTGGAGGACGCGCTGTGGGAGCTGGTGGCGAAGGGGCTCGTCACGGCGGACGCGGTGCAGAACCTGCGCATCCTGCAGAGCCCGGCGCACCGCAAGCGGCAGAAGCTGCTCAACCGGGGCGGGCCGGGCCGCTGGAGCCTGCTGGCGCCGTCGGAGCCGAAGTCGCAGGAGGAGGTGACGGAGTCGCTGGCGAAGCTGTTCCTCCAGCGCTACGGCATCGTCTGGCGCGACCTGGTGATGCGCGAGTCGCTGGCGCCCACGTGGCGAGAGCTGCTGTTCGTCTACCGGCGCATGGAGGCGCGGGGCGAGCTGCGAGGCGGGCGCTTCGTATCGGGCTTCGTGGGGGAGCAGTTCGCGCTGCCGGAAGCGGTGGATATGGCGCGAGCGGTGCGGCGCTCGCCTCCGTCCGGCGTGCGGATCCAGTTGTCCGGAGTGGATCCGCTGAACCTCACGGGCGTGGTGACCCCGGGCCCGCGCGTGGCCGCGCTGCCGAACAACGTCGTCACCTATGTGGACGGCATTCCGCAGGGCGTGGACGCGGTGGAGGACACGTCGGAGAACGAGGACGTGGAAGTCGATGGAACGCTCGCGCAGGTGAACTGACCAGCGCTGGAGCCGGACACGCACGGTTTGATTGGCGTCGGCGGTCTCCTTGCGGTGGGGCCATGGAGGCTGCGGTAGCGAGCATGTCCGGGATGCCGCTGGCGCTCGCTCGGATGGCTGCTGTTAAGACGTTGGTTGCTGTGTAATAGATGTAAATATCAACAACCTTAGACTTAATCTAAATGGATTAATGGCCTTTAGCATTGAACTTGGCCCAGTTCGGACTTACACTGCACTGCGTCAGCTCTCCGAAGAGGTGCGGCGATGCAGAAGTGGATGGCGATGGTCCTGCTGGTGGCGGTGGGGGTAGCGGGAGTCGTGGTGGCCCCGGCGGCGCAGGTGAAGCAGGGCGGCCCCATCAACGCGGCGGACACCGCCTGGCTGCTCACCGCCACGGCGCTGGTGCTGCTGATGACGCCCGGCCTGTCGTTCTTCTACGGCGGCATGGTGCGGCTGAAGAACGTGGTCTCCACGCTGATGCAGAGCTTCATCGCCATGGCCGTCATCAGCGTGCTGTGGGTCGTCGTGGGCTTCAGCCTTTGCTTCGGTGACAGCTTCCACGGCCTCATCGGAGACCCTCGCACCTTCTTCATGTTCAGCGGCGTGGGCGGTGAGACGCACCCGGACCTCGCGCCCACCGTGCCCCTGCTCCTCTTCGCGCTCTTCCAGCTCAAGTTCGCCATCATCACCCCTGCGCTCATCACCGGCGCGTTCGCGGAGCGCGTGCGCTTCAAGGCGTACCTGCTCTTCATGGTGCTCTTCAGCCTCTTCATCTACGCGCCGCTCGCCCACTGGACGTGGCACCCGGAGGGCTTCCTGCGCCAGTGGGGCGTGCTCGACTTCGCGGGCGGCACCGTGGTGCACATGTCAGCCGGTCTCGCCGCGCTTGCGGGCGCCATCGTGCTCGGCCGCCGACAGGTGCACCTGACGCACGCCACGCATGCTCCCGCCAACGTCCCCTTCGTGATGCTCGGCACGGGCATGTTGTGGTTCGGCTGGTTCGGCTTCAACGCGGGCTCCGCGCTGTCCGCTTCCTCGCTGGCCACGCTCGCCTTCGCCACCACCAACACGGCCTCCGCCGCCGCGATGCTCGGGTGGATCGCCTTCGACTGGTTGCGCGGCAGGAAGCCCAGCGCCATGGGCGCGTGCGTGGGCGCGGTAGTGGGCCTGGTCGCCGTCACCCCCGCCGCGGGCTTCATCACCGTGGGGCAGAGCATCCTGGTGGGCCTCGTCGCCAGCTTCGTCAGCAACGCCGCCGTGCACTTCAAGAGCCGCACCGCGCTGGATGACACGCTGGACGTCTTCCCCTGTCACGGCCTGGGCGGCATCGTCGGGATGATCCTCACCGGCGTGCTCGCCAAGGACGTGGGCCTCATCCACGGCCAGACGCGCACCTTCCTCATGCACCTGCTGGCGCTGGTCATCGTCTCCGTCTTCTCCTTCGTGGGCTCGTACATCCTGTACAAGCTCGTGGACCGCATCGTCCCGCTGCGCGTCACCCGTGAGCAGGAGGAGGAGGGCCTGGACCTGAGCCAGCACGGCGAGACCGTGGGCGAGGTCCCCGCCGTGGCGCTCGTCGTGCCCCCGCCGCCCGCGCCCGCCGCGAGCGCGTCCTCCGCCCCGGAGCCCTCCGCTCCGACGGAGCCCGTGCCCGCGTAGCGCGCTTCCCCTGCGGATGCCGTGCACACGGGGCCCCTCGCTCCACGCGGGTGGGCCCCGTGGTGCGTTGGGGCTCCACGCGGGTGGGCCCCGCGAGGCCGGGGCCTGTCGGAAAGGGAATGGGCGGAACGCCCGCTGCTCACTCGCGAGGGCAGCCCCCTGTTGGAGCTACGCCCTGGCTTCGGGACGCGGCTCAGGAGCCGCCGCTCGACTTCCTCCAACCGGCCCGCGTCCACAGACCTTCAGAACGCGCAGTCCTGGCCGCGCGTGGGCAGCACGGAGGCGGTGCCGGACAGCCAGGTGTCCAGCGCGCGCGCCGCCTCGCGGCCGTCCGCGAGCGCCCAGACGATGAGGCTCGCGCCCCGGCTGGCGTCGCCCGCGCAGTACACGCCCGGCGCGGAGGTGGCGAACCTCGCGTCCACCTGCACCGTGCCGCGCGGCGACAGCGTCACGCCCAGCTCCTCCACCAGCCGGTCCGTGTTCGGCCCGGTGAAGCCCATGGCCAGCACCAGCAGGTCCACCTCGAACACCTGCTCGGAGCCCGGCACCTCCACCAGCCTCATCGCGCCGCCCGGCTCGCGCTGCACCTCCACGCGCACCGCGTGCAGCCGCTTCAGCTGGCCGTCCTCGCCCTCCAGTCGCTTCGTCATCAGCGCGAAGGCGCGCTCGCCGCCCTCCTCCTGGCTGGACGACGTGCGGAACACCAGCGGCCAGCGCGGCCACGGGTTGTCCTTCGCGCGCACCGGGGGCGGCGCGGGCAAGAGCTCCACCTGCGTCACGCTCGCCGCGCCCTGGCGCAGCGCCGTGCCCAGGCAGTCCGAGCCCGTGTCGCCGCCGCCCAGGATGATGACCCGCCTGCCCCGAGCTTCCAGGCGGGCGTCCGGCGCCGCGCCCGCCGTCACCACCCGGTTCTGGTGCTCCAGGTAGTCCAGGGCCTGCACCACGCCGGACAGCTCGCGGCCCGGCACATCCAGCTCTCGCGCCTTGCGCGCGCCCAGGGCCAGCACCACCCCGTCATGCTGCTCGCGCAGCGCGCGCCAGCCCGGCGTGACGGCCACGTCCTTGTCCGTGCGGAAGAGGATGCCCTCCGCCTCCAGCAACGCGAGCCGACGGTCCAGCACCGCCTTCTCCAGCTTGAAGTCCGGGATGCCATAGCGCAGCAGGCCTCCGGCGCGGCTGTCCTTCTCGTACACCGTCACGCTGTGCCCGGCCGCGTTGAGCTGCGCCGCCGCCGCCAGGCCCGCGGGCCCGGAGCCCACCACCGCCACGTGCTTGCCCGTGCGCCGCGCCGGAGGCCGCGCCTTCACCCAGCCCTCCGCGAAGGCGCGCTCCGCGATCTCCTTCTCCATCTGCTCGATGGTGACCGCGTCCCGGTCGATGGCCAGCACGCACGCGGCCTCGCACGGCGCGGGGCACAGCCTCCCGGTGAGCTCCGGGAAGGTGTTGGTGCGGCTGAGCACCTGGTACGCCTCCCTCCACTGGCCCCGGTACACCGCGTCGTTGAAGTCCGGGATGAGGTTCCCCAGGGGACAGCCCTGGTGGCAGAAGGGGATGCCGCAGTCCATGCAGCGCCCCGCCTGCCGCTTCGCCTCGTCCGCCGACAGCGGCAGGTGCAGCTCGCGCCAGTCCTCCAGGCGCTCCACCTTGTCCCGCTTGGGCGCGTTGACGCGCTGCCACTCCATGAAACCCGTGGGCTTGCCCATCGCTCAGGCCCCCCCGCCAACGACGTGGAGCTGCTGCACGCCCGACGTGGGGGGCGGCCTGCGCGCCGCGCGCCGCGCCTGGAGCACCCGCTTGTAGTCGGACGGCATCACCTTCATGAACTGCGGCACCATCAGCTCCCAGTTGTCGAGCACCCGCCGCGCGAGCGCGCTGCCGGTGTGGTGCAGGTGGCGCTCGATCATCCCGTGCACGAGCCAGATCTCCGACTCGTCCACCAGCGACTCCAGCTCCACCATCTCCAGGTTGCAGCGCTCGCGGAAGGAGCGCTCGCGGTCCAGCACGTACGCGGTGCCGC
>JAFADT010000362.1 GCA_023424585.1 Pseudomonadota bacterium | reverse complement strand
GCGTCCAGGGCGGCCTGGAACATCAGGTCCAGGGCCCAGGCGCCGGGCAGGGTGGGCGTGCCTCGGACGAGGTGGTCCTCCAGGCAGGGGACGCTCGCCGCGTCCACGGTGAGGTGCTTGCGCGTGGGACGCGGCGGCTCCGGGGTGGGCGGGGGCGGGGCGAGCGCCTCCTGGGCGGGGACGCTGGCCGAGTCCTCGGTGCGGTCGCTGCGCGTGGGACACGGGGCCGGGCTGAGCACCTCCAGGCCATAGAAGGCGCGCTCGCTCTCGGTGAGCTGGACGTTGATGGGGTGGATGGGCTGGCCTTCCACCAACTGGAGGAACAGCGCCTCACCCTCCTCGGCGCGGATGCCGCGCAGCCGGCGACTGGCGCCAAGGACGCGGTACTCCGAGCCGCGCGTCATGCCGATGCCGTCCCAGGCGAGCCAGCCCACGCTGCACCACTGCACGTCCTGGCGCGCGTCGCTGACCCAGGCACAGAGCCGGTCCAGCGCTTCATTCGCCGCGCCGTAGTCCGCCTGTCCGTCATTGCCGATGTAGCTGAACGCGGAGGTGAGGACGTGGAAGGGCACGGGGGCCGGGAGGCGGCGCGCGCAGGACTCGCGGAGGTTGCGCAGCCCCAGCAGCTTGGTGTCCAGCGTGCTTCGCAGCTCCGTGAGGCGGCGGCGCTGGAGCTTCTTGGAGACCTGCGTGCCCGCGCCGTGGATCACCAGGTCGAGCCGGCCGTGCTCGCGGATCAGCTCCTCCACCACGCGGTCCACGTCCTCGGGGCGGGTGACGTCCGCGGCGCGGTAGGTCATCTGGCCCGGGAGCCGCGTGAGTCCGTCGAGCGTGGCCCGCAGCTCCCGCACGGCCAGGTGGCGTTCGAAGCGCGCACGCAGCGCGGGCATCCGCACGGCGCTGTCGCGGGCGAGCTCGGAGGCATAGAACTCGCGCTCCACGGCGCCCAGCTCCTCGTCGCGTGCCTGGAGCACGCGCTCGGGCGCATCTGTCGGGTCGCTGCGTCCCAGGAGGATGACCTTGCAGCCGTAGCGCTTGAGCAGCGCTCCGGCGAGGACGGCCGTCACGCCGCGTCCACCGCCCGTGAGCAGGACCACCGAACGGGAGTCGAGCGTGACGGCGGGTCGTGCCGGGAGGTCCGTGGGCTGGAGCAGCCGGACGCAGCGGACGGCCCCGTCGAAGCAGACCTCGACGGGCGCGGAGTCATCGCCGGCGCTCAGCTCGGACGCGACGTGGTCGAGCGCCGCGCTGAGTGACAGGGGGCTCGTGGCGATGGCGCGGATGCCACGAGCGGGGACCTCGCGGCCCAGGGACTTGAGCAGGCCCGCGAAGAGGCCGGTGACGGGGTGCAGTCTCCGATGGGCACCGACGCCGCCAATGCACAGGCTCGCCAGCGACACCGTGCCGGCGGACAGTCGCTCATAGGCGCGGCGAGCGGCCAGGAAGAGCAGCTCCAGCGCCTCGTGACGCAAGGCCGTGTCCGCGATGACCGACGACTCGGTCTCCCCGGAGGACATCCGGCAGACCGCGACGATGACCTGTGGCTCGAAGTGGAGCGCTTCCAGGCCGGCCTCCGCGGTCTCCTCCCGAGTGAGGTCGATGCCGTGGATCCGCGCTCCCGTGTCGGAGCTGCCCGCGTGGAGGATGCGGAACTCAGGGCCGCAGACATCAGGTGCCTGGGGCGCAAGCTCACGGGCCACGGACTCGTCCTGGGCAATGAACAGCACCCGCCGGCCACGAAGTCGCGAAGCACCTGTCGCCACCGCCGGACGTTCAACGAGCACCGGTGCGTGGTAGCGGATGGGAGCCGAGTGGTCGAAGCCGTCGGCGGTCTCCGGGGTGGTAGCGGAGGAGATCGGCGGCGGACGGACATCCCCCATGCGAGCCGCGCCCACGCGTGTCTGCACGGCATCGGTCGTCGCGGACGCCGCTGATTCGGAATGCAAGGGAGTCGTCGCGATGGCTCCGGGTGCAAACGAAGCGCCAGCCCCACGGACCTCCAAGCCGGCCGCCTCCCGGCCGACCCGGTTCGTCAAACCGGTCCGACTGTCGGACAAGTTCCCGTGGCCTGGCTGGAGCAGCACCTCCTCCGGCCCTGAGAAGCCCAAACCAGTCCGGCTGTCGGACAGGTTTCCAATGCCCGGCGGAAATGGTCTCCCCTCCGGCGCGGCATGCTCCAAGCCTGTCCGACTGTCGGACAAGTTCCCGTGGCTCGGCTTGGGCGGGCTCTCCTCCGGTGCGGAGAGGCCCAAACCAGTCCCACTGTCGGACAAGTTCCCGTGGTTTGGATGGAGCAGCACCCCCTCCGGCCCTGAGTGGCCCAAACCAGTCCGACGGTCCGACAGGTTTCCGTGGCCCGGCAGAGGCGGGCTTCCCTCCGGCGCGGCGTGGTCCAAGCCTGTCCGACTGTCGGACAGGTTCTCGCGGCTCGGCTGGAGCGGGAGCCCCTTCAGCCCCGCGTGATCCAAACCAATCCGACGGTCCGACAGGTTTCCGTGGTTCGACTGAAGCCAGAATTCCTCTCGTCCGGCCCGGTTCAAGTCGGTCCGACTGTCGGACAGGTCCTCTCGGCTCGGTTGGAGCGGGCTTCCCTCCGGCCCGGTCCGGTTCAAACCGGGCCGACTGTCGGACAGGTTCCCGCTGCTCGGGTGTGGCAACTGTGCCGTCCGGGCGGAAGGGGCCAATCCGGTCCGACTGTCGGACAAGTTCCCGTGGCTTGGCGGCTGCGGGCTTTCCGCCGGCTGGCTGAGGTCCAAACCGGTCCGACTGTCGGACACGTTTTCTTGAGCTGGCTGGAGCGGGCGGCCCTCCGTGCCCTGGTTCTCCCAACCCGTCCGGCTGTCCGACAGGTTTCCGCTGCTCCGAGGGGACGGACGCGTCCCGTCCATCGGTAGGGACGCTGCCGGGCCGAAGGCGTGTGTCAGTGTTCGCTCGTTGGCGCCCGAAGGGCCGGCCCGACTCTCCAGACCTGTCTGGCTGTCGGACAGGTTTCCAGAGCCTGGCTGAGGCGGATGTGTCTCATCCCTCGCTGGTGATGGAGTGGGGTCGGAGGGGCGCAGCAGTGCGCAGGCGTCAGTGCGGGAGGACCCGAACTGGTCGTCCAAACCTGTCCGACTGTCGGACAGGTTCGTGCGGTGCCCCGCCGGTGGGGCGTCTCCTCGGGGTTCTCGCTTCTCAGCACTGAGGGCAGGCGTCATGTCCGAGAGGCCGGCGGACGGCTCCAGGTCGCGGCGCGCGCCGGACGGAGGCCTTGCCGCCATCGACTGTCCTTCCGAGGCTTCGGACTGCGCGCTGCGTCCAGGCCGCACCTGAAGCACCAGCCGTGCGCCGGTCGCGGCATCCGGATGGAAGCGCAGCGTGGAGGACCGTCCCTCCGCCGCGGCCCGTACCGCACTGAGCACGTCCTGGGCTTCCTCCGCCGAGTGTGGCGGCAACGTGATGCCCGGTCCTGCGTCGGCCTCTTCGGCCATCCACAGGTGGCACAGCGGCTTCAAACCGTGCGCTTCCGCCTTCGCGACCGTGGTCACCGCAAGCATCGTCATGCCCTCTTCGGGCGCGGATGCAGTGGGACCGTCACCGGGGCGCCGCACGTGGGCGCTGCCCACGAGCACCAACTCGAAGCCGCTCTCCAGCAGGGCCGTCGAGGCCCGCAGCGACGCGGCCAGGGTGCTGGCCCCCGCATCCACCACGAAGTTCGGACCCTTGGTGTCGAGTACCCCCGCCACCCGCCCTGGCGTGACGTTGGGCATCATTCCCTGGAGCGTGTAGGGCCCCGTGGGCCGCAGCGCGCCCACCGCCGCGTGGAGGCGATCCACCAGCGGCAGGAGCCGCGCGGAGTCCGGCGTGCGCTGGAGGTGCTCTCGCAGCCTGCGCCGCGTGGAGTCCGCCAGCACGCGCTGCGTGGCCTCCACGCCCCGGCGCGTCTTCCCCTCCAGCCCCAGGACGATGGCCGTCCCCATCCGCAGCGAATCAAAGGCCCCGAGCTTCTTCACGAGGTCACTCGCGACGATGAGACCCAGGTGCTGCGTGAGGTCCATGTCCTCGGTGATGTCCGGCAACAGCCGCACGGATGCGGGCAGCCGCAATCCCTTGGCCGCGAAACGCGCCTCCGGGAACATCCCCTCCGCGGCCACCACCACCAGCGCTCCCTCCGTCGACGGAGCGGCCCTGGCGCGTGGCGCGAGCGGGCCTCCCCGGTACTCCTCCAGCACCAGGTGCGCGTTCGTGCCGCCGAAGCCGAAGCCGTTCGTGGCCGCGCGGCGTGGCTGGTCCCCGTTCTCCGGCCACGGCTGCTCCCGCGTGCTCACCTCGAAGTCCGGCCCGAGCGCTCGAAGCCCCGCGCCCGGACGGTCGAAGTGGGACTGCGGCGGGAAGCTCCGGTGCTCCAGCGCCTTGCACAGCTTGATGACCTAAGCCGCCCCCGCGGCCCACCCGACGTGGCCGATCAGCGCCTTCACGCTGGCGAGCTGAAGGCCCTTCCGCTTGCCGCCGAAGACGCGGCCAATCGACTGCAACTCGGTGGTGTCGCCGGCGGGCGTGGCCGTCCCGTGCGCCTCGATGTACTGGATGGACGCGGGCTCAACGCCCGCCGCCGCGTAGCACGCCTCCATCGCGGCCACCTGTCCGTCCGATCGCGGGACGTTGGCGGAGCTGCTGCGCCCATCGCTGGAGAGCCCCGCGCCACGGATGACCGCGTGGACCTTCAGCCCCTCGGAGACGGCATCCTCCAGGCGCATGAGGCCGACGATGCCCGCGCCCTCGCCGAAGATGACGCCATCCGCGCGCTCCTCGAACGGCCGGCTCCCCGTCGCGGAGAGCCCCTTGAACTGGGAGAACAGGCAGCTGTTTCCAGGACCCGGCGAGAACACTCCGCCCGCGAGCACCAGGTCAGCGTCACCACGCTCCAGGGCCTTCATCCCCAGCGCGATGGCGTACAGCGAGGAAGCACACGCCGCATCGAGCAGCACCGTGGACACCGCCGGGCCCACCACGTCCGTCACCACGGCTTGAAGGGTGGGGTGCGGAGCAAGTTCGGAGGACGTGGCGCTGACACCCAGGGCTTCGCGCATCAGCGCGGAGAACTCCCGAGCGGTGTCTCCCCGCGCGCTCAGGAGCGCTTCACCGGCTTCCAGGCACAGCGCGTCGTCGTACTCGGGCGAGCCATCCGCGGTGGAGCCAAGCAGGCACTGGATGCGTCCCGGCGCGCGCGGTGCGGTAGACCGCAGGGATTCCATCGCCTGCGAGAGCGCGATCGCCAGCAACTGCTGCTCGCGGCCATACCGGCGGAACCGAGCCGGCGCGATTCCCGGCGGCGGGACGAGGTCGCTGTCCAGGACCCGCCCGGTGAGCAGCGTGTACGTACGGTCTGGAGTCACCGCCGGGCCCACGAAGTCCACGACCTGGTCCGGATGGCTCAGGCC
>JAFADT010000359.1 GCA_023424585.1 Pseudomonadota bacterium | reverse complement strand
ACGTGGGGGACGACGTGGCCGAGCGCCGCCGCCGCGCGCACCGCGCGGCCGTCTGTGGCGCACACCTGGAGGCCGCGCGGGACTACCTGGCGCTGGCGGAGGAGGCCCGCGCCGGACACCTGTCCGTGGAGGCGGAGCAGCACTACACGTGCGCGCTCGCGCTCCTCCCGGAGTCCGACGACGCGCGCAGGGCCCAGGCGCTCGCGGGGCGGGGCAAGGTGCGCCACCGCCTCCAGCGCTTCCGGGAGAGCCTCGCGGACCTCTCCGCCGCGCGCGCCCTGGCCCGCGCCCGGGGCGACGCGGCGCTCGAGGTGGACCTCCTGCTGGAAGAGGCCACCGCGCGCGACTGGATGGAGGACACGGAGGGCTCCGCCACCTGCACGCGTGACGCGCTCGACGCCATCGAGCCCCTGGACGCGCCCCGCCTGTCCCTCCGCTGCGGCCTGGCCCGGGGCCGCCTGCACGTGCGCCAGGGCGAGTGGGCCGCCGCGGCCCGCGTGCTCACCTCCACCGCCGAGGGCGCCGAGCGCGCCCGCGACCACGAGACGCTGGTCGTGTCGCTGGCCCTGCTGGGCGCGGCGCTCACCTTCCTGGACCGCGCTCCGGAGGCCGCCGAGCGCTTCGATGAGGCCCTGGAGCGCTGCGAGGCCGCGGGCGACGGGCTGCACAAGGCCGCCGTGCTGAGCAACCGCGTCCTCCTGTGGCTCCGCCAGGGCGACGTGCCCCGCATGGAGGCGGACCTGCGCCGCGCCATGGCCCTGGGCCGCGAGCTGGCCCACGCGCAGATGGAGCGCTGGTCCACCTTCAACCTCGCGGAGGTCCTCTACATGCAGGGCCGCCTGGACGAAGCGCTGCCCCTCGCGCAGCGCGCGCACGAGCTGGGCGTGCGCTTCTTCCGCGAGCATCCCGTGCCCGTGGATGCGCTGCTCATCGCTCGCATCCAGGCCGCCACGGGAGACGACGCGGCGGCGGCCCGCCAGCTCGCCTGGATCTCCGAGCGCTGTCCGCCGGAATCCCTGCCACCCACCGCCATCATGCGGCGCCTCGTGGAGCTCCAGGTTCGTCAGCAATCCACGGGGGTCTTCCATGCGGCGGAGTGGACCGCCCTGCACGCGGAAGCGGACGCGCTGGCCTCCCCGGACGAGAAGGCGGAGCTCCTCCTGCAGGCCGCCAGCGTCGCGCGCCGCACGGGCGCGCTGGACGAGGCCCGCGTGTGGCTCGAGCGCGCCGCGCCCGCGGTGGCGGAGGCCCCGCTGTGGGCTACGCGTTTCCACGCATTGCGTGACGCGCTTCCACCCCCAGCGCTGTAACGGGAACCGTTACACGGTGCCGCGCTCGTAACCTTTCGCGCTACAGGGAGACAAGAAGGCCGCGCGTTTGGTTTTCTTCTCGTCCAGTTCCAAATCCTGTCCAAGGAGTGTTCGCGCGATGGCCTCCTCCGTCCTCCGAGTCCCCTGGTGTTTCCTGTTGCTGGCGCTGACCGGCTGCGAGCCCGCGCTCCCGGAACGCACCGACCTCCGCGCCGACGTCGCGCTGGGCACGAGCAGGTCGGACATCCGCATCACCAACTCGCTCACGACGCAGGAGCTGGTGGTCAACGCCATCGCCGCGAACCACGACGCCAACGAGGCGCTGTCCACCCACTCGCTGGAGTCCCTCTTCGACCCGGACCTGATGGTCGTCGGCCCGGAGAGCGCGCTCGTCAACAACCAGCTGCGCGACCCGTATGCGCAGCGCTTCATGGCGTACCTGGTGGGCTGTGCGCTCGGCCCGGGGGAGACGCTCGCGTGGCTGGATCCCTTGCAGCCCGCGGGCTCACAGGACCGTGAATGGGAGGGCTCCGCGGGCCTCTGCCCCTGGTGGCGCACGTCCGCGCCGGGCACCGCGTGCCTCAAGCGCGTGACGGCCTGCCTCCTGGCGCGCAACAATGGGCTGGGCTACCACGTGGCCCTGTCCATGCGCGGCGAGCTCCGCGAGCCGCACCTCTCCCTCGCGCAGCCGTTCGCGCTGGATGCATGGACGAAGCCCGTCGACCACCTGCCGACCGCGTCCGCGCCGCTGAGCAGCGTGGCGCCGTGCGCGGAGCAGACGGTGGGCGCGGCGCGGGACTGCGGCTGGACGATGCACTCGGTGGGCTGGTGCCCGGCGGGGCAGACCATCTCCGTGGGCGCGGGCGGCCCGGAGAGCTGCGCCTCCGAGGCGCCGCTGGGCTCCAGCGCGGACGCGCGCATGGTGCTGCGCGTGTGCAATGGCATCGCGGGCTGTGACAGCGCCGACGCGCGGCTCGTGGCCTCCAGCGAGGGCTGCACGCAGGGCTCCACGGACCCGGACCCCTCCCCGTCCACGGACCCCTCCGTGCAGTTCACCTGCCCCGCGAACGGCGGCTACTTCACGGTGATGACCGCGCCCTGGGACAGCGAGGCGTCAGGCACGGCGAACGTGGCGGTCACCCCCGGCGTGCAGGCGCCCCTCTCCGAGCGCGCCGTGTACCGGATCCGCGAGGGCGCCTTCTACGGCAACCTCTTCGGGAAGGACGCGCTGCGCGACGACATCAACGTGACGGTGTCGCTGGCGGCGGGCTCGAAGGACCTCTACGTCATCAAGCGGCCGCGGTCCCACCAGACGAAGCCCATCTTCAACGACCTCTACGCCTGCTACGACCCGGGCTGGGTGCACGGCAGGGCGTACGCGACCTACCGCGTGTGCGCGCTGCCGGGCACGCACGAGGACTGCGCGGCCACGGTGACGGGGCCGTGCTGGACCGGGGACCCGTCGCTCCAGCACCGGTGCGACACCCAGGACGGCCCGCTGCTGAGCGGCGACGGCGACTTCGAGCGGTGCCGGGACACCTCCAACGTCCTCTGGAAGGAGCCCATCACCGTCTACCTCAATGGCGCGTGCGACCTGGTGGATGATCAGCACCGCGACCTGTGCAAGCGCTGGTCGGAGCCTCCGCCGCCGCAGAACGGCACCGACAGCCGGGGTGGCTCGAGCAAGCGCTAGTCCATGGCGGGCAACGGCGAGGAGGCCCTCTACGGCGAGGAGCTGCGGCCGGGCGCGCTCGTGGGCGAGTGGGTCGTGGACCACGTCCAGGTCCACGGCCCCGTGTCCGCGCTGTACCGGGCGCGGCACGCGCGCTCGGGCACGCCCGCGGCGCTGAAGGTGCTGCACCCGCAGGTGTCCACGGCGGCGGTGGCGCTGCGGCGCTTCCGGCGCGAGGCTGCCACGTTGCAGCGGCTGCGCCACCCGCACATCGTCACGGTGCTGGGCTACGGCGAACTGGCGGACGGCCGGCCCTTCATCGCCATGGAGTGGCTGGAGGGGCAGGACCTGGCGGCGGAGCTAGCCGCCCGCGGGCCGCTGTCCTCGCGCGAGGCGCTGGAGGTGATGGAGCAGGTGGGCGCGGCGCTGCGGGTGGCGCACGCGGCGGGCGTGGTGCACCGCGACCTGAAGGTGCAGAACGTGGTGCGGCTCGCGCCCGGTCGGGGCGGCCCCGCGGTGAAGCTGGTGGACTTCGGCGTGGCGAAGGGGCTGGTGCCGGGCGCTCCGGGCAGCTCGTCCCTCACGCACACCGGCGTGGTGCTGGGCACGCCGCTGTCCATGGCGCCGGAGCAGATCCGTGGCGAGGTGCCGGAC
>JAFADT010000337.1 GCA_023424585.1 Pseudomonadota bacterium | reverse complement strand
ACGCCAACAGCGAGGCGGGCCGCATCTCCGTCCTCGCCCCCGTGGGCAGCGCCCTCATCGGCCTGTCCGTGGGCCAGACCGTGGAGTGGCCGCTCCCCAATGGCCGCACCCGCCGCCTGCGCATCATCGCCGTGCCCTACCAGCCGGAGGCCGCGGGGCACTTCCACCTGTAGGCCTCCGCGTCCTCCCGTGACGCGTCAGCGCGCGTCCGCGTTCCCCGCTGACGCGTCATGCCCGGGTCGCCGGCGCGCGGTCCCGCCGGATTCCCGAGCCATTTCCCGCCGTTGGGACGTGGACAGTCCCTGGCCTTCCACATGCATTGCCCGGTGCGCCCTTCCCTTCTCGAAGGGCCAGTGCATGTGGAGGAACGCTTGTTCGCACGAAGGCATCACCTGGGGCTCGGAGGACTGACGGTCCTCTGCGCCTTCAGCGCTCAGGCCCAGAGCACCATCCCGGGCATCGAACTGGAGCGCCTGCAGCTCAACCCCGGCATGCGCGACAGCCTCGTGCTGTCCACCGGCGACCTGCTCCCCGAGGGCCAGTTCCGCATCGGGCTGACCGCGCATTACGAGAACCGGCCCCTCGTCCTCGTGGAGGGCGACGAGCGGCAGGCCGACATCATCTCGAACCGCGTGACGGCGCACGTGAGCGCCGCGTACGCCCTCACGAGCTGGTTGGAGCTCGGCGCCCAGGTGCCCGTCATGGGCCAGTGGGGGCCGGAGATCACCAGCGGCGGCGTGACGCGGCCCACCACCAGCGGGCTGGGCACCCCGTGGCTCCAGGCCCGCGTGGGCTTCCTCTCCGAGGACCGGGGCGGCCCCCTGGACCTGGGCCTGCACCTGGGCGCGGCCCTGCCCCTGGGCAGCAAGGCCGCCCTCACCCGCGACGAGGGCTTCACCTTCTCCCCGCGCCTGGGCGCCGGCAAGCAGCTGGGCGGCACCTTCCGCGTGGGCGCGGACGTGGGCGCGCTCGTGCGCACGAAGACGTACGCGCTGACCCCGCAGACGCAGCCCTACCAGGATGAGATGGGCGTGGAGCTGAGCGGCGGCGTCAACCTGTCCGCCGGCCTCTGGGGCCTGAAGGAAGAGGTGCTCGTTCGCGGCACCGTCCCCACGCAGGACTCGCCCAGCTCGCTGGAGGCGCTGCTGGGCCTGCGCGTCCCCTCCGCGGAGGGCACCGAGCTGTACATCATGGGCGGCCCGGGCTTTGGCCGGACGCCCGGCACGCCGCGCTTCCGCGTGCTCGCGGGCGTGTCGTTCGGCACGCCTCCCCCGCCCAAGGGCCCCGTCTGTATCGCGGGCCAGCCCCACGTGGCCGCCGAATGTCCCGACCTGGACGCCGACGGCGACGGCGTGAAGAACCGCGACGACCAGTGCCCGACGACGGGCGGCCTGGCGCAGCTCCAGGGCTGCCCGGACTCGGATGACGACCAGGACGGCATCCCCAACCTGGCGGACCAGTGCCCCACGCAGGCGGAGAACAAGAACGGCTTCCAGGACGAGGACGGCTGCCCGGACGACCCCGACTCCGACGGGGACGGCATCGTGGACTCCAAGGACCAGTGCCCCCACGAGCCGGAGACGTTCAACCGCTACAAGGACCAGGACGGCTGCCCGGACGTGGAGCCGGACCGCGACGGGGACGGCGTCGTGGACCGCCTGGACAACTGCCCGGACGAGCCCGGCACCGAGGCCAACGGCGGCTGCAAGGAGGCGCCTGTCGCGCGCATCGACTCCGGCAGCATCCGCATCATGGAGGCGGTGTTCTTCGAGAACGGCCAGACCGTCATCCAGAAGCGCAGCCACGCGGTGCTCGACAAGGTCGCGTCCATCCTCGTGTCCCATCCGGACATCGAGAAGGTCCGCGTGGAGGGCCACACCGACAACACCGGCAAGGCCGAGTACAACCTGGAGCTGTCCCAGAAGCGCGCCGAGGCGGTGGTGGACTACCTCGTGGGCAAGGGCGTGCAGCGCGAGCGGCTGGAGGCGAAGGGCTTCGGGCTCACGCAGCCCATCGCGGACAACGCGAAGGCGGACGGCCGCGCGAAGAACCGCCGCGTCGAGTTCAAGATCGTCGGGGAGACCGAGGGCGCGCAGCCGACGCCGGCCTCCTCCTCTTCCCCCGGCACCCCCGAGAAGTAAGGCGGAGCGTCCATGTTCACGACCCTGATGAAGTTCCTCCGGAGAGATTCACCCCGCATGGCCCTGCACGCGGGCATCCACGCCCTGGCGCTGTGCGCGCTGTTCCTCCTCATCGGCTGCGGGCCGGACGACCCGCCGTCCGCCGCCTCCAACGAGCCCGCGCTCATGGCCCAGGACCCCCAGGCCCCGGACACCTCCATCGTGAGGGGCCCGCAGGCCACCACCTCCAGCCGCACGGCGGACTTCGAGTACGCCTCCACGGCGGAGGGCGCCACGTTCGAGTGCAGCCTCGACGGTGGCGCCTGGGAGCCCTGCGAGGACAGCTACACCGTCGGCGGCGGGGACCACGTCCTGCTCGTCCGCGCGGTGGATGGCGGCGGCAACGCGGATGGAACCCCGGCGGGGTACACCTGGACGGTGGTGAACGCGCGCGCCTTCGCGGGCGGCGGGTGCAGCGCCGCGCCGGATGCCTCCTGGCTGGCCCTCCTGGGCCTGATGGGGGTGCCGGGGCTGCGCCGCCGTCAGCGCCGCGCCGTCTAGCGGCTCGCGGAGCCCGCCGGAGGGGTGGGCCTTCCCCCTCGGGAGCGCCCCCTCGCTCCCTCTCAAGGCGCCCTTCCGGCGGCGCTCCCGCGGTCACCGGCCTTCCCCGTATGCTCTCGTCCGTGCCCGGGGCTGGTCATCAGAGGTTGTACGAGGAGGAGGTCCTGCTCGCGCTGGATGAGGGGCTGCTGTCCTCCGACGAGGCGGCCGCCCTGCGCGAGGAGGCCCTCCGCCTGCACCGCGGGCCCCTGGAGCTGCTGAAGGAACGGGGCCGGCTGACGGAGGACACCCTGGACCTCTTGCGGCAGGACCTGGCGCGCGGTCACACGGATCGGGGAACGGCTCCCATCCAGGAGGCCGCCACGCTGTCGACGGCGGCGCCCCCGACCTCGCTGGCCGTGCGCGGCGAGCCCTCCTTTCCCGTGCCCGGCTGGGACCGCTACGAGCCCGTGCGCTTCCTGGGGCAGGGCGGCATGGGGCAGGTGTTCCTGGCCTATGACCCGCTCCTGCGCCGCAACGTGGCCCTCAAGTTCGTGCGCGACGGCGACCCGGAGCTGGCCCGCCGCTTCCTGGCCGAGGCCCGCGCCCAGGCCCGCGTGCGCCACGAGCGCGTGTGCGAGGTCTACGAGGTGGGCGAGGTGCGCGGCCACGCCTTCATCGCCATGCGCTACGTGGAGGGCCCGTCGCTGGGGCAGCTCTCCAACTCGCTCACGCTGGAGCAGCGCGTCTGGGTGCTGTGCCAGGCCGCGGAGGGCGTGCACGCCGCGCACCGCGTGGGGCTGGTCCACCGCGACCTGAAGCCCACCAACATCCTGGTGGAGCGCACGGAGGACGGCGGCTTCCTCCCGTTCGTGATGGACTTCGGGCTCGCGCGGGACTGGCGCGAGGACAGCGCCACCCCCCACGCGGTGCTGGGCACGCCGCACTACATGCCGCCCGAGCAGGCCCGGGGCGAGGGCCACCGCCTGGACCGCCGCGCGGACGTCTACGCGCTGGGCGCGACGCTGTACGCGCTGCTCACCGGGCAGCCTCCCTTCACCGGCGGCACGGAGAAGGAGGTGCTCGCGAAGCTCCAGGCGGAGCCGCCTCCGCGCCCGCGCGCGCTGGAGCCGGACATCCCGGAGGACCTGGAGGCGGTGGTCCTCAAGTGCCTGGAGAAGGAGCGCCCGCTCCGCTACGACTCCGTGCGCGCCTTCACCGACGACCTGGAGCGCTTCCTGTCCGGGGAGCCGGTGCGGGCCCGCCACGGCGCGCGTTACTGGCTGGGCAAGAAGGTCCGCAAGCACCGCGCGGCGCTGGCGCTGGGCGGCACGGTGGTGGCGGTGGTGGCCGGCGCCCTCACCCAGGCCCAGCTCGCGCGCGGCGAGGTGGCGGAGCGCGAGCGGCTGGCCCGCGCCTTCACGGAGCGCGTGGAGCGCATCGAGTCCTCGGCGCGCTACTCCGCCCTGTCGCGCCTGCACGACACGCGCAAGGACCGCGCGGCGCTGCGCGAGAGCATGGCCGCGCTGGCGGCGGAGATCGCCCGCGCGGGCGAGCAGGCGGTGGGCCCCGGTGAGTACGCC
>JAFADT010000271.1 GCA_023424585.1 Pseudomonadota bacterium | reverse complement strand
TGGCGCTCACCGGGGGCGACATCATGAAGACGCTGGGCATCGGCCCCTCGCCCAAGGTGGGCGAGGCGACGCGGTATCTGCTGGAGGCCGTGCTCGACGACCCGTCGCTCAACACCGCGGACACGCTCCGCGACCAGCTCACGGCCTGGGCGGCGCGCGGCGCCTGAAGTGCGCCGCCTCCCGGCCGGAGGGCAGGGAAGGGGGCCTGGAGCGCGACGGGCCGTGCGTCCCGGCCCGGGGGCGTGTAGGAATGAGGCCCATGCGAGTCGTCGTTGCCATGAGCGGCGGGGTGGATTCCTCGGCCGCCGCCGCCCTGCTCAAGGAGCAGGGCCACGAGGTCATCGGCATCACCCTGCGCGTCTGGTCCTACGAGGGCCACGCGAAGTGTGGCAGCTGTTGCAGTCCGGACGACATCGACGACGCCCGCGCGGTGGCCCAGACGCTGGGCATCCCGTTCTACGTGGCCAACGCCGAGGAGATCTTCCAGGACCGGGTCGTCAACCCGTTCGTCCAGTCGTACCTGGGCGGCAAGACGCCCATCCCCTGCGTGAGCTGCAACCGCGACGTGAAGTTCAACTTCCTCCTCAAGCGCGCGCGCGCCCTGGGCGCCCGGCTCGCCACCGGCCACTACGCCCAGGTGGAGGAGGTGGACGGCCGCTTCCACCTGCGCCGCGCCGTGGACGCCGCCAAGGACCAGAGCTACTTCCTCTTCACCCTGGGCCAGGAGGAGCTGAAGGACGTCCTCTTCCCCGTGGGCCACCTCACCAAGGCGGAGGTGCGCGCCGTCGCCGAGCGCCACCAGCTGCCCACCACCCACAAGCCGGAGAGCATGGAGATCTGCTTCGTGCCTGACGGCGACTACGCCGGGTTCGTGGAGAAGGTCGCTGGTCCCCAGCCGTCCGGGGAGGTCGTCGATCCGGATGGCAACGTGCTGGGCACGCACAACGGCATCCACCGCTTCACCGTGGGCCAGCGCAAGGGGCTCAACCTGGGCGGTGGCGAGGTGCGCTACGTGCAGCGCCTGGAGCCGGAGACGAACCGCGTCGTCGTGGGCCCCGCGGAGGGCACCGGCCGCGCGCAGTTCGGGCTGCTCCAGCCGCACTGGGTGGACGGGCCGCCTCCGCCCGAGCAGTCCGTGGAGGTCCGGATCCGCCACCGCCACGCGGGCGCCCCGGGGCGGATCCACGTCTCGCAGCACGGGCTGGTGTCCGTGAAGCTCGACGCGCCCGCGCGCGCCGTCACGCCGGGGCAGGCCGCGGTCGTCTACGACAGGGACCGCGTGCTCGGCGGCGGGTGGATCGTCTGAGCCGACCCGGCGGGTCGTCCTGACGCCGCCGGAGCCCGACTTCCGGCCTCCCGCGCGAGGAGGTGCTCCGGCGCCTCCGTGAATTTGACCGGCCTGGGGGTGGGGCGTAGCTTGCGCGCACGCTGTCGCTACAGGCCGTTACACGGCCGCGAGCGCGCACCTTGAGGTCTGCCCCGCCATGCGTGACGCACACCGGATGAAGGAGAAGTTCGACGTCTCGCTGGACAACCGGCAGATCGTCAGCCTGTTGATCGCCGGCATCGTCGTGATGGGCGCCGTGTTCGTGCTGGGCGTGGTGGTGGGCAAGAAGCTGGCCAGCGACGCGCAGACGGCCGCCGCCCCGGACCTGCTCTCCGCGCTGGACGCCAACGCGCAGGTCCTCCACGACGCGCGCCAGGATCCGCCGCTCACCTTCCCGGACGAGCTCACCCGCAAGACGGGCTCGGAGCCCCTGCCGCCGCTGCCCACCAGGCCCGCCGCGAAGCCGGAGGCCCCCAAGGCCACCGCCGCGAAGCCGGAGGCCCCCAAGCCCGCGGAGGCCCCCAAGGTCGCCGCGAAGCCCGCCGCCCCGGCCCCCACGCCGGATCCCGACACGGGCGAGCTGCCCGCGATGGACGCCGCCGAGGAGGACGCCATCGCCAACGGCAAGCCGCTCGCGAAGCCGGAGCCCGCCAAGGTCGCCGCCGCGAGGCCGGAGCCCGCCAAGGTGGAGCCGGTGAAGGGAAAGGTGGAGGAGACGCCCGTGGCCACCCGCACCGCCGTGCGCGACGGGGGCATGAAGGAGGCCATCGCCCGGGCCCAGGCGCTGCCGCCGGAGCCGCCGCGCCCGTCGGAGGCCGTGAAGGGTGGGGCGTTCACGCTCCAGCTCTCCGCCTTCCAGAGCCGTCAGGACGCCGACCGTTTCGCCGCGCGGTTGCGCGACCGGGGCTATGCCCCCTATATCCTTGCGGCCGAGGTGCCTGGAAAGGGCACCTGGTATCGCGTCCGGATGGGCAGCTTCCCCTCGAAGGAGGCCGCGGGCAGGTACCTGGCGGATTTCAAGCGCGAGACCCAGCTCGACGCGTATGTGGCCGGCACGAACTAGCGCCTGGCAAGGAAGAGACGAAGCAACATGACGACGACGAAGCGGGTGGAGAAGCCCTGGGGTCACGAGCTCATCTGGGCCCACACGGAGCGCTACGTGGGCAAGCTCCTGCACGTGAAGCAGGGCCACAAGCTGAGCCTCCAGTTCCACAACCGCAAGGACGAAACCATCCACGTCCAGAGCGGCAAGCTCCTCTTCGTCGTCGATGAGGGCCAGGGGCTCGTCGAGAAGGAGATGAACCCCGGTGAGAGCTACCACATCAAGCCGCTGACCAAGCACCGGATGATCGCCATCACCGACTGCGACATCCTCGAGGTCAGCACCCCCGAGCTGGACGACGTGGTGCGCCTGGAGGACTCCTACGGGCGCACGGGCACCAGCGCTCCGTAGCCCCCGCCTCCCCGCCCGCGCGATGCGGTGTGCCAGCGAGGGCCGACATCACTCCTGGGACTTCGCCCCCGGGGTCGGGTTGCGCGTCCACTGATCCACGGTGCCGTCGCCGTCCAGGTCCTCGCCGATGCGGTCCACCTGGCCGTTCTCCCAGTACTCCCAGTAGTCCACCCGGCCGTCGTGGTTCGCGTCGCGCTCCTTCCGCACGAGCGTGTCGTTCTCGTAGTACAGCCACGAGTCCGCCCGGCCATCGCCGTCCAGGTCGCGCTCGCCCTTCGTGCGCTTGCCTTCCGCGTAGTGGTACGTGGCGTCCACCTTGCCGTCGTAGTCCAGGTCCATCACCTCGCGGACCTTCGCGCCCTGCGGATCCATGTACTGGGTGACGTCCACGCGGCCGTCCCAGTTCAGGTCCAGCTCCTTGCGCACCAGCACGTCCTTCACCCGGTACTCCCAGACGTCCGTCCGGCCGTCGCCGTTGGCGTCCAGCTCCGTGACGGTCTCCCCGGGCTCCGGCTTCCCCCGGATGGCCTCCGCCTCCGGCCGCGCGCGCACCGGGGCCGCGGTCTCCGCCGGCTTCGAACCAGCGCAGCCGGCCACCGCGCCCGTCGCCAGGAAACCCAGGAAAATCAAGCGGTTGCTAGGTGTCATGGTGCCTCCCGGATCGATGGGGCGCCAACTTTGCGCTGCCTCCACTCCGTGCTTTCGCAGGCCACGTCATTCCATATATTTTCACGTATCGCCATGGCCCGAAAGAAAGTCAGCACCACCATCTACATCACTCCGGAGCAGAACGAACTGCTCAAGGCGCTGAACCAGAAGACCAAGGTGCCCGTGGCCGAGTACATCCGGCAGGGCATCGACCTGGTCCTGGAGAAGTACAAGGCGCAGCTGCCGGGCCAGGCGACCTTCGACGAACTCTCCTGACGAACGAGGCGTGACGTGACGAGCATGCGTGGCAAGCGGGCGGTGGTGCTGGGTGGGGCCGGATTCGTGGGCTCGCACCTGTGTGAGCGGCTGCTGGATGACGGCGCGGAGTCCGTCCTCGCGGTGGACAACCTCATCACCGGCAACGAAGCGAACGTCCGCACGCTCAAGCCCCGCGCGGGCTTCCAGTTCGTGAAGCAGGACATCACCGAGGGGCTGGAGGTGGACGGGCCGGTGGACTTCGTCCTCAACCTCGCCTCGCCCGCGTCCCCCATCGACTACGCGAACCTCCCCATCGAGACGCTGCGCGTGGGCTCCATCGGCACGGAGAACGCGCTGAAGCTGGC
>JAFADT010000251.1 GCA_023424585.1 Pseudomonadota bacterium | reverse complement strand
GTGGTCCTCCACCACGATGAGCCGGCCCTGCGTCTCGCGCGCGGCCTGGCGCAGCGTCTTCGCGTCCACCGGCTTCACCGAGTACAGGTCGATGACGCGCACCGCGACGCCGTCCTGCTTCAGTGATTCGTAGGCCTTGAGCGCCTCGTGCAGCGTGATGCCGGCGGCCACCACCGTCGCCACGTCCTGGCCGGACTGGCGCAGCACCTTGCTGCCCCCGATGGGGAACTCCTCCGTCGCGGGGTAGAGCACCGGCGTCTTCTCACGCGTGCTGCGCAGGTAGGTGATGCCCTGGCGGTCCAGTACCTGCGCCAGCAGCTTCGCGGTCTGGTTGGCGTCGCTCGGGTAGAGCACCGTGCTGCCGCCCACCGCGCGCATCATCGCCAGGTCCTCCAGCGCCATCTGCGACGGGCCGTCCTCGCCGATGGACACGCCCGCGTGGCTGCCGCACAGGTGCACCGTGGCGTTGGAGATGGCCGCCATGCGCACCTGGTCATACGCGCGCGACAGGAAGGCCGCGAAGGTGCTGGCGAAGGCCTTCTTGCCCAGCACCGCCATGCCCACCGCGCTGGACACCATGTTCTGCTCCGCGATGAACATCTCGAAGTAGCGCTCCGGATGCGCCTTCTGGAACTCGTTCGCGTACGTGGAGTTGGACACCTCCGCGTCCAGCGCCACCACGTCCGGCCGGGCGTTGCCCAGCGCCACCAGCGCGTCACCATACGCCTTGCGCGTGGCCTCCTTCTGGCCGACCTCGTAGGTGGGCAGCCGCAGCGGCGACGGCTTGCCGTGCACGGTGGCCTTCACCGCCTCCGGCTTCTTCACCTGGATGCGGACGTCGCGCGCTCCGCCCAGCTCGCGGATGGCGTCCTTCGCCTTGTCCTCCGGCAGCGGCTTGCCGTGCCAGCCATCCTCGTTCGCGATCAGCGAGGAGCCGTGCCCCTTCTCTGTCTTGCAGATGAGGCAGGTGGGCTGCCCCTTCTTCGCCTGGGCCTCCGCGAAGGCGCGGTCGATGGCGTCCAGGTCATGCCCATCCAGCGTGACGGCGTTCCACCCGAAGGCGCGGACGCGGGCCGCGTAGGCCTCCAGGTTCCAGCCCAGCTCCGTCTCGCGGCTCTGCCCCAGGCGGTTCACGTCGATGATGGCGCACAGGTTGTCGAGCTGGTAGTGGCCGGCCTTGTCGAACGCCTCCCACACGGAGCCCTCCGCCGTCTCGCTGTCGCCCATGAGCACGTAGGTGCGGAAGGGCAGCCCATCCATCCGCGCGCTCAGCGCCATGCCCACGCCAATGGCCAGCCCCTGCCCGAGCGAGCCGGTGGCCACATCCACGAGCGGCAGCACGTGCGGGTTCGGGTGGCCCTCCAGCCGGCTGCCGAACTTGCGCAGCGACAGCAATTCCCGGTCGTCGATGGCGCCCACTGCCTTGAAGGCCGAGTAGAGGACCGGGCAGGCGTGGCCCTTGGAGAGCACGAAGCGGTCGTTGTTGGGGGCCTTCGGCTGCTGGAAGTCGAAGCGCAGGTACTTCTGGAACAGCACGGCCATGATGTCCGCCGCGGACATGGACGAGCTGGGATGGCCCGAGCCCGCCGCCGTGGTGCAGCGGATGCTGTCGATGCGCAGCTGCGCCGCGAGGTCCGCCAAGGTGTCCGCCATCGTTTCGCTCCCGGGGTTGCGGTGGGACGGGGTTGCCCCGCGGGTACTGTGTTGACTGCCCCGGCCTCCGAGAAGCGCTGCCCCCCGCCGGCCCTGTTCGCAGGCAGAATCCGCGAGTGCCTGCCCGCCCGGCCGGCCGCGCGGGGCGGGCCATGCACATGTTTGGGAAACGTCATCCGGGAGCCTCGCGCCCCCGCCGGGAGAATCCATGAATCCGCTGCGACAGCTCGCCGAGTTCGGCCAATCCGTCTGGGTGGACAACCTCCAGCGCAGCTACATCACGAAGGGCACGCTGAAGAAGTACATCGACGAGGACGGCCTCAAGGGGCTCACCTCCAACCCGACCATCTTCCAGAAGGCCGTGTCGGGCAGCGACGACTACCAGGACCTCTTCGACGCGGCGAAGGGCAAGGGCCTCTCCGGCAACGACCTCTACGAGCAGCTGGCCGTGCGCGACGTGCAGGGCGCCGCGGACATCCTCAAGCCGGTCTACGACGCGACGAAGGGGCAGGACGGCTTCGCGTCGCTGGAGGTGTCACCCAAGCTGGCGCTGGACACGCAGGGCACCCTGGAGGAGGCGCGGCGGCTGTGGGAGACGCTGGCGCGGCCCAACGTGATGGTCAAGGTCCCGGGCACGGAGGCGGGCGTCCCCGCCATCGAGCAGCTCACCGCGGAGGGCCTCAACATCAACGTGACGCTCCTCTTCAGCCAGGAGCGCTACCGGCAGGTCGCCGAAGCCTACATCTCCGGCCTGGAGAAGCGCGCCATGTCCGGCGAGGACGTGAGCCACGTGTCGAGCGTGGCCTCGTTCTTCGTCAGCCGCATCGACTCCATCGTGGACAAGGAGATCGAGAAGAAGCTGAAGGCGGGCGCCACGCCGGAGCAGCAGAAGGCGCTGGAGGGGCTGAACGGCAAGGTGGCCATCGCCAACGCGAAGCTCGCCTACCGCATCTACAAGGAGCTCTTCGGGAGCGCGCGCTGGAAGGCGCTCGCGGCGAAGGGCGCGAAGGTGCAGCGCGTGCTCTGGGCGAGCACCAGCACCAAGAGCCCGAAGCTGCGCGACGTGCTCTACGTGGAGGAGCTCATCGGCCGCGACACGATCAACACCATGCCGCCCGCCACCATCGACGCGTTCCGGGACCACGGCAAGGTGCGCCCCAGCCTGGAGGAGGACCTGCCCGCGGCGGAGGCGACGATGCGTCAACTGGAGGCGGCTGGCATCTCCATGAAGACGGTCACCGACGAGCTGTCCACCGACGGCATCCGCCTGTTCACCGAGTCCTTCGATCAGCTCCTCTCCGCGGTGGGCGACAAGCTGAAGAAGACGTAGCGCGGTGGCTGTTGGAGACGCGGGACCGGGCCATTCGGGTCGACCCCTTCCTTCCAACAAGGCTCCCTGGTCGAAGTTCCGTTTCTACTGGGAGGGTGAAACGCAGAAGGTGGCCCCCCCTGTACTCGGATGGCGACACCAGCGCCTGGCCGCAGGACCTCACCTGAGGGGTGCCTCCCACTCGGTCCTGGAGCTGGTGACCATCGACCATCGCATCCTCAGCATCCTCACCGAGGCCATCGCCCACCTGGAAGGGCTGGCGCGCTGAGGCCCTGTCATGGGTCGTGAGCAGGAGTGGATGTCTCGCGGTCGCCCGTGGGCCGTGCGCTCCAGCGGCCGCCGGGCGACAGGAAGCGTGCGCGCGCCGCACGTCTGCCTTGCAGCGCGGCGATGGGTGCACTAGCCATCGGGGACGAGGGCCGACGGCGCCGACCGCTCGGGTCCTCCGAGGATGACTTTATGGCCCAGCGCCGCCCGACCCGACCTTCCGCCTCCTCCGATACGTCCAAGTCCCGCGGTGCCGCCGGCCAGGCCGCCACGAAGCCCGGGGGCCGTCCCGTCGGGGGCAAGCCCCCTGCCCCGGCGAAGAAGGCCGCGGTCGCGAAGCCGGTGGCCCAGGCCCTGAAGGCCGCGGCCTCGAAGCTGAAGCAGACCGCGAAGCGCGCGGCGACGAAGGCTCCAGCCACCAAGGCAAAGCCTGTCACGAAGGCCCCAGCAAAGGCATCCACGGCCAAGGCTCCGAAGTCTGCCGCGGTAAAGACTCCGAGGACCTCTGCCACGAAGACCGCGGCTCAGGCAGCGAAGCCTCCTGTCAAGGAAGCACCGAAGACGCCCGCGGCGAAGCCTGCATCGGCCAAGAAGGCACCGAAGGCTTCCGCATCGAAGACCTCCAAGCCTCCCGCAGCGGAACCTGCGTCGTCCGAGAAGAGCCCCCGGGCTCCCATGGTGAACCCCACGCTGGCCGAGGAGAGTCCGAAGGCTCCCGCGCAGACACCCGCCGAACAGCCGCCTCACGTCCCGGAGCCGACCGACGCGAGCGCGAAGGCCTCGGAGCTGACGACCGACGCCAGCACCTCAAAGCGCGCGGCGAAGGCGCCCAAGGGTTCATCCGCGAAGAAGGCCGCCAACACACCTTCTCCTTCGGAGGGCACCACGGAATCCTCCACGCCGGCCCCCAAGGCGGAGACGGGTACCACCGACTCCGTTCCCGCGAGCACCATGGAAGGAGCACCTCCCGCCACGGAAGCGGCTCCCGCCGAAGCGCCGCCGCACAAGACAGCAGGCCGTGCCAGGAAGAAGGCCCCCGAAGCCGCGCCCACCGAGGCTTCCGCCCCTCCCCCCAGCGGGGAGCCCTCGAAGTCGAAGCGTGGCGTCCAGGGCACAGCCGACACCACGGAGGAGCCCGTCCCCGCTCCCTCCGCACGCGCGAAGCCCGCGCGCACCGCCGACCCGCAGTACCTCATCCTGACCGGCGGCTCGCCCTTCCTGCGCGCCATCGGCTCCGTGCGCCGCCCGGACGGTGAGACCCTGCCGGGCTTCGTCAACCTGGCCGTGACCAAGATGTCCGCGCTCCCGCTGCCCACCGAGCCGGGCTCCTACGAGTTCCGCTTCCAGGCCAGCAACGGCACCGGTGACTTCAAGCTCGCGCAGCGCGGCGAGACCGGCGCTCCACGCAACGTGCGCGACTTCGAGATGGCCTCCTCGGGCGGCTTCCAGCTCTACCGCTTCACCATCTCCTGAGCCTCGCTCAAGGCAGGAAGCGCGACAGCAGCGTGAGCCCCGGCGCCTCCAGGGGCACGCGGCCACGCAGCGCGCTGAACAGCGACCAGCCGTGGTCCGAGAGTAGGACCACGGCCGCGTCCGCCGCGACGCTGAGCCCCATGAAGCCCACGTAGCCCCCCATCACCGACGAGCGCCACACCACGTCCTTCCCGCGCACCTGGGACACGTTCCAACCCAGTCCCCGCTGGAAGGCGCCGGCCTTCACCCGAGGCGCCTGCATCCGGTACAGGGCCTTCGTGAAGGACGGCTCCCCCCGCCCCAGGTTCGTCTCCAGGAAGCGCATCACGTCCCCCACCGTGGAGTGCAGGCCGCCACCGCCCGGGAGCGCCGGGAAGGTCCAGGGCGGCACGGGCTTGCCTCGCGCGGTGTGTCCCTGCAACAGGCGCGGGGCCAGCTCCTCCGTGACGCGCACCGAGGTGTCCACGAGCCCCATGGGCTTGCACAGCACGTCCCGCATCAGGTGCCCGTAGTTCAGCGCCATGCGCCGGGAGAGCGCGTGGCCCAGCATGCCCATGCCCAGGAAGGACTCGGACGACGGGTGCGGCGGCGGCTGCCGGGGGTGGTAGTCGCGGAGGAACTCGCCGAAGAGGCTCGCGGAGTACTGGCCGAACGGGTCGTCGGGGTTCCGGGGCGCCGCGTCCAGGTTGGGCGGCAGGTGCGGCAGCCCGGAGGTGTGCGTCGCCAGCTGCTCCAGCGTGATGGCCTGCGCGACCTTGTCGTTCAGCAGCGACACGGGGATCAGGTTCCCGAGCGGCTCGTCGAGCCGCACGTCGCCCCGCTCCGCCATCACCGACAGCAGCGCCGCCGTGAAGACCTCCGTGAGGGAGCCCAGGGAGAAGAGGGCATCCGTGGCCGGAGGCGTCCCCTTGCCTCGGAGGCCCTCGACGTGCAGCGCGCCCCGCCACGTCATCGCCGCGCACACGGAGGCCGTCGGGTAGCCGCGCAGGTAGGGCCGCAGCTCTGCGCGGAGGAGGTCGGAAGGGCTCGACATGGAGTGGCGCTTTATGGGCCCGCCACCCGCTGAAGCAAGCCTTCCCGAAGCGGTCCTGTCAGGCCCCACCGTGCGTCGGCGGAGGCCGGTTGCTCGCCGCGGAGCCGTACCAAGAGTCCGACGTGGAGGTGCCCGACTTCTCCGCCTTCGAGCCGCTGGGCCGCCGCGTCCCCTCCCCGTTCCTCACGCTGGACGTGGCGATGCTGGAGGACGGCGGCTGGGCGGTGGTGGAGGTGAATGACGGCGGAGTCTCCGGCCTGCCGCCCGGGCTGGACCCGCGAGGCCTCTTCGCCGCGCTGCTCGAATGCTACCGTGCGTGGTCATGAAGGACTCCGTTCCCACACGCGGCGGGCTGCTCCGCCGCATCGCCGCCGTGCTCCTCGTCGGGCTCACCGCGTGCGGCGGCTGCCAGAAGACGGACGCCGAGCGCGCCGCGAAGGAGCGCGCGGAGATCGACCAGCGCCTCCGCGACTCCATCGCGCTCGTGCCCTACCGCGCCCTCAAGCTCACCGTGCGCGCGGGCGATGACCCCATGGCCCCGGCGGAGGTCGCCCTCCTCTGGAAGGCCCTGGCCGAAACGCGCGGGTGGCCGGACGAGCCGACCAACGACGAGGTGGCGCGCACGATGGCCCGCACGTACCTGGACCTGGGCATCGCCCTCTACAAGACACGCAAGACGCTCCAGACGCGCGACGAGGACGACTTCCCCCTGCTCTGGACCCGGTGGGCCCCCGGCGCGTCGCTGCCGCTGTCCGGCTATGACGCGGGCCAGGAGCACGCCTTCCTCGCCGCCGTCCTGCTGGCGCTGGACATCGCGGAGAAGTCGGGCCGCGTCCCCGCAACGGAGCTCGTCTTCTATGAACTGTCGCGCGCGACGCCCTCCTCCACCTGGCCCGCGCCCCTGCGCGCCGCGGTCCAGGCGAGCCGGGGCGTCGCCTTCTGCCAGGAGGGCTACCACTACGCCGCCGAGGAGGAGCTGACCGGCTTCATCACCGAGACGGAGCACCTGCCGCCAGAGGCCTTCCCCACCCTCCAGGAGGGCACGCCCGCGCAGTCGCGGGAGGCGATGCTCGCGACCGGGCACTTCCTGCGCGCGTGGAACCGCATGGGCCTGAAGCGCGAGCGCGCCGCGGAGGACGACATCGAGCAGGGGCTGCGCTCCCTCCAGGCGCTGGGCGTGGAGAACGAGCTGACGTGGTGGGGCTGGGCCTTCATCCACACCCGCCGCGGGCACTACGAAGAGGCCGCCGCGTCGCTCGACAAGCTCGCGGCCAGCCCCTACCTGGAGGAGGCCGAGCGGCGCGAGGTGCACGACAGCGCGGAGGCCCTGCGCAAGCACGGCGACAGCCTGCCGCTGTTCCAGCAGACCCGCGCGACGCTGCTCCTGGGCCGGACGCTGCTGGCGCGAGCCGGAGGCCTGGAGCACGTGCTCACCGTGCTGCTGGGCCCGGCGCGGGCCAGGCAGCTCTACGTCCCGCTCGTCTGGATGGACCGGGTGCGCCAGCGCACGACGCAGCTCTCCCCGGCGCAGATGGCCCACGGCGCGGGCAAGAAGCTCGACCTCGCCCGTGAAGCAGGCGCTCGCGGCTGGAAGGCGCTCCAGGAACAGCTGAACAAGGGCGCCGCCCAGGACAGCCCGCCCTGACTCCAACGGGCCATGCCTGCCTCGACGACCCTTCCGGCGTGACCTTCTACTGCGAGGCGAACAACACGCTCCAGCCGCTGGGCTCCAAGGGGTGTGGCGGCGTATCGTGCAACGGTCAGGACACGTACTGCCCGGCCTTCACCGACGCGCGCGAGTGCTTCTGAGCCGTCACCGCACTCACGGAGCCGCCACTTCGCGCAGCGCCTTCACGGGGTAGTGCCCGGGGGAGGCGCGGAAGCGGCGCTCCAGCGCGCCGGGCGCGAGCACGCCCCGCTCGAAGAGCCCCAGCAGGAAGGCCTCGTAGGTCCCGCCCCGCGAGGGACCCGCGCGCTTCAGCTCCTCGTAGAGGACGAAGGCCAGGACGTGCAGGCCGTCATCGTGGTCGCGGAAGAACTCCGCCCCCGTGAGCGGCCGGCCGCTCCGGTCGCGCAGCAGGCCCTCCCGCTCGCTGACGTAGACGTCGATGGCCTCCGCGCAGTCCTCCTCCGTCAGGCCCCGCGCCGTGGTGTAGCCGAACGCGGGGTCATGCTCGCGCACGAGCCGCTGGAAGTAGGGGTCCGCCTCCAGCGCGGACAGCTTCGCGTCCAGCGCGCCCTCGCGCGCGAACGGCGGGTGGAGCAGCTCATGCACCGCCGTCTTCACGGTGACGTCCGCCGGGTAGGTCGCGTCCGTGAGGAAGTTCCACCCCGTCACCCGGATGCCGTGCGGCTTCGCGAACTGGAGGACGTGCGCGCTCAACGCCGACACCTGGAGGTCCCACCCCAGCACCGCCTCGTCCCAGCCCACCACGTCGTACGGCGCCACCCGCTCCGCCAGCCCCGCGATGGCCCGCTCCACCCGCGGCAGGTACTCCGCCCGCCAGACGCGCGGGAACTCCACGCGCCTCAGGAACGCCAGCAGGACGCCCAGGTCCTCCCGCACGTCCTCCATCTCCGCGAAGCCATCCTCCCGTCCATAGGACGTGGCCAGGAAGTCCGCGCGCATCCGGCGCCAGGCGGCGTCATCCGCCACCGTCCGCGCCAGGTCCTCCACCGTGGCGGGCCCCGTGACGGAGAACACCAGCGACAGGAACGGCCCCACCATCTTCCCCCCCTGCTTCGCCATCCGCTCGGTGAGGTGCGCGAGCGCGGCCCGCTCCCGCGCGTCCAGCAGCGCGGAGAAGCGCTGGAACTCGTCCGGGTAGAAGCGCGTGTAGAACGCGTCGCCGCGCAGCAGGTTCAACAGGCACAGCGCGTCGTAGGCCTCGGACGGACGCAGCACCCACCGCGTGCGCCCGGAGTCAACGCGGCGCAGGGCCGGCGCTGGAGCCGTCGGGGTGGGTCGGGAGCCCGCGCAGGCGGTCCACATCAGCGCCGCGAGCAGGGCCGCGGCGCGGCGGAGGAGGGGCGATTCCAGGAGCATGCCCGGGAGATAGGCCCGGCCGCCTGACTCCGTCTTGGACGAAACCTACCGCGTGGAACCGGATGCACGTCCCGCCAGCCGCCGGTACTCCGCCGGGGTGACGTGCAGGCGACGGCGGAACTCGCGCGTCAGGTGGCTCTGGTCGCAATAGCCCGCCTCCAGCGCGATGTCGCCCAGCGGCCGCTCCGTCTCGCGCAGCGCCCGGCTCGCGCGCTCCAGCCGGGACCGCCGCAGGTACTCCGCCGGACTGCACCGCCACGCCTTGCGGAAGGCCCGCCCCAGCCGCAGCGGGCCCACCCCCGCCTCCCGCGCCAGCGCCGCG
>JAFADT010000545.1 GCA_023424585.1 Pseudomonadota bacterium | reverse complement strand
GGTCGCGCGCCCGGCGGTGCGGGCTCGGGCGCGTGGGGGGGCTGGCGCCGGCGGCGGCGCGGGCGTGCCCCTCGTGCACGGCCCGGGCGCCGGAGTCTCCGGGCGGGGCGGGCGAGCTGCTGCTGGCGCTGATGCTGGTGCCCTTCGCGCTGGTGGGCGTGGGGCTCTGGGCGGCCTGGCGGGCGGGGCGCGAGGAGCGGGCTTCGGCCCCCGTGGAACAGGAGCATCCGTGATGGCGGAGTCCCCCGCGGTGTCCCCGTCCTCCGTGAGCGACGTCGCGCCGCCGGATGCGCAGGCGCCCCTGGCGGTGCCCTCCGCGCGCGGCGCGTGGAGCCTGGCGCCGCCGGAGAACGCGAGCGCGACGGGCGACCGCATCGACGCGCTCCTCGCCACCAGCCATGGCTTCGACGTGGCGCTGGCGGCGGTGATGCTCGGCTGGATGTTGCTGGCGGTGGCGCGCTTCCGGGGGGCTCGGAAGGTGGCGCCGGATGGGGGCACGCGGCGCTCGCGGGCGTGGGTGCTGGGATTGGCGGTGGGCGTGTTCGGCGTGGTGGACGGGACGCTGTTCCTGGGCTCCCAGGGCTACCTGAACGACGTGCTCTGGAACTTCCGCGTCCCCTCGGAGGATCCGCGCACGGTGCGGATTGAAATCAACGCGCACCAGTGGTCATGGGAGGCGCGGTACGCGGGCGCGGACGGCGCGTTCGGCACGAAGGACGACGTGGTGACGTGGAACGACCTGCGCGTGCCGGCGGGCGTGCCCGTCTGGGTGCAGCTCGTCTCCACGGACGTGGTGCACGGGTTCTCGCTGCCGGCCTTCCGCGTGAAGCTGGACGCCATTCCGGGCCGCGTGAACCAGACCTGGTTCCAGGCCGCGCGCGAGGGCGCGTGGGAGGCCGCGTGCTACCAGCACTGCGGCACCAGCCACTACCGGATGCGCGGCATGCTGACGGCGCTGTCTGCGGAGGCCTACGCGGCGTGGCTGCACGAGGCGAGCCTCAAGGCGGCGCAGGGCTACGACCCGGACGACACGGCGGCCCACTGGGGCTGGGTGTGGAGGACGCCATGAAGGCGGGGGCGTTCTTGCGGTCGCTCTGGACGACGGACCCCCAGCGCGTGGCGCGGCAGTACCTGTGGGGCGGGTTCTTGTTCCTGCTGGTGGGCGGCCTGCTGGCCATGCTCATCCGCTTCCAGTGGGCGTGGCCGGGGCAGCCGGTGCCGGGGCTCGGGTGGGTGCTGCCCGAGTCGAAGGGCGCGCTGACGCCCCCCACGTACACGGCCGTGTTCACGATGCACGGCCTGCTGATGATCTTCTTCGCGGTGACGCCGCTGCTCTTCGGGGCGCTGGGGCACTTCGTGCTGCCGCTGGCCATCGGGTCGAAGCGGATGGCGTTCCCCCGGCTGTCGCCGCTCGGCTTCTGGGCCTACGCGGCGGGCGGCGCGCTGATGCTGGCGTCGTTCGGGGTGCGGCTGGGGCCGGCGAGCGCGGGGTGGACGTCCTATCCGCCGCTGGCGACGCCCGCGTTCACGCCGGGGCTGGGGCAGACGCTGGTGACGGTGGCGGTGCTGTGCGTGGGCGTGTCCGCGTTCCTGTACGGGCTCAACTTCGTCGTCACGGTGGTGCGCTGCCGGGCGCCGGGGATGACGTGGGGGCGGCTGCCGCTGGTGGTGTGGGGGCTGTTCTACGGCGCGGTGCTCAACGTGCTGTTCGTGCCGGTGCTGGCGGCGGCCACGGGGCTGCTGTTGTTGGACCGGGTGGCGGGCACGCAGTTCTTCATCGCGGGCGCGGCGGCGGTGGGCGGGGGCGGCGACCCGGTGGTGTACCAGCACCTGTTCTGGCTGTTCGGCCACCCGGAGGTCTACATCCTCATCCTGCCCGCGTGGGGCATGGTGGGGGACTTCGTGGCGTTCTTCAGCCGCAAGCCCGCGCACGGCTACCGGCTGACGGCGGGGGCCATGGGCGCGGTGACGGCGCTGAGCGGCGCGGTGTACGCGCACCACCTGTTCACCAGCGGGATGGCGCCGGTGCTGGGGCGCACGTTCATGGTGCTGACGCTGCTCATCTCCCTGCCCGCCCAGGTGATGTTCCTCAACTGGCTGATGACGCTGTGGCGGGGCAGCGTGCGGCTCACGTCGCCGATGCTCGCGGCGCTGGCGACGATGGTCGTCTTCGGCCTGGGCGGCATCACCGGGCTGGCGCTGGGCGCGGTGGCGACGGACGTGCCGCTGCACGGGACGATGTGGGTGGTGGGCCACTTCCACCTGACGATGGGCGCGGCCAGCTTCCTCGCGGTGTTCGCGGGGCTCTACTTCTGGTTCCCCCGCCTGTACGGGCGCGCGCTGGATGAGCGGCTGGCGAAGGCGCACGTGCTCCTGAGCGCGGTGCTGTTCATCGCCGTGTTCGGCGGCCAGCTGCTGGCGGGCTACGCGGGGCAGCTGCGGCGGCTCTATGACCCGTACCAGTACACGTTCCTCGCGCACCTGCTCACGTTGAACCGGTGGACCAGCTGGGCGGCGTTCGCGCTGGGCGCGGCGCAGCTGGTGTTCGTGGTGAACCTGGTGCGGACGCTCGGGTGGGGCCGGGCCGCGGAGCCGAACCCGTGGCGCGTGGGCACCCTGGAGTGGATGGACGCGGGCCCTGGCGCCGTGGTGCTGCGCGGGCCGCACGCGCTGTCGCAGCCGGAGGTCCAGGCGCAACTGGGGCGCGACTGGATTGGCCAGGCGGAGCCGCTCCCCTCGGAGGTGGCGGTGACGGAGCCGGCGGCGACGCCGGTGCCCGGGGTGGAGGGCGCTGTCTAGCGGTGCTCCCAGAGGTCCACGCCGCTGGCGTCACCCTCGGGGAAGCGGCGGACGAAGCGCCGCCGGAACCAGGGGCGGCTCTCCGGCGTGAGCTGCCAGGTGCCCCGCTGGCCGAGGATGACGAAGCGGCAGGCGTCCAGCATGACGCGCAGGGCCTGCTGGGCCTCGGGGGCGGAGAGGGCCTCGGCGGTGTCCTCGAAGCGGTCGCCGGTGCTCATGGCGTCCTGGAGCATGGTGGCGTAGCCATCCACGATGGGCGTGGCGCCCATGGGGAGCCGGCCCGCCGCGAGCGCCCAGCCGGGCTCGAAGGAGTAGAGGCACGCCTTGGGTGGCACGTCGGTGCGGAGGTGCTTCGCGAGCGCCACGACGTCCGGCGCCTGCTGTCGGGCACTCTCGAGGACGTGCCTCGCGCCGGGCAGGAACGCGGCGGCGAGCGCGAGCCCGGCCACGGCCCGGGAGGTCGCGCGGCCCCAGCGGGTGCTGAAGGCGTGGAGCACGGAGGCGCCCAGGCCCGCGAGCACGGCCTCCGACGCGGCGAGGTGCGCGTTGTCCTGGCTCCAGTAGGTCCGCGACGCGAGGCGCAGGGCCACGGTGAGGGCGAACGCGCAGGCGAAGAAGCGCGCGGCGGGGCGGTGCTCCGGCGCGGCGCGGAGGGCGCGCACGCACGCGGCGCCCAGGCCGACGAGGGCGAGGAGGACCTCGCCCCACCGGCGCTCGTGGAAGATGTCGCGCAGGCGCAGCCAGCGGTCCGGCTCACCGTCCGGCGGGCGCGCGACCTGGAAGGTGATGACGTCGCGGAGGAACTCGGAAGGGGCGAGCGAGGCCAGGGGGCCCACGACGACGGCGAAGGTGGCGCACGCGACGAGCACCGGCAGGAGCGCGTGGCGCCAGGACTCCCTCCCCGGGCGCGAGAGCAGCGCGGGGACGAGCCACAGGCCACCCGGGAGCTTCACGGAGAGGGCGAGCCCCAGGAGCACGCCCGCGCCGATGCGGCGTGCTCGGGAGTGGGGGGCGGGGGCGAGCCAGAGGTTCGCGAAGCCCAGGCACAGGAGGTTGAGCAGGGGCTCGAGGAAGGTGCCGCGCTCGGCGAGGGCGGCCTCCGGATGCGCGGCATACGCG
>JAFADT010000543.1 GCA_023424585.1 Pseudomonadota bacterium | reverse complement strand
GGGTTCCAGGTGGAGGAGGACGGCCCCACGCTCGCGATGGTGGACACGCAGGGGAAGCTCTCCGGCGGGTTCCAGGTGGAGGAGGACGGCCCCACGCTCGCGATGGTGGACACGCAGGGGAAGCTCTCCGGCGGGTTCCAGGTGGAGGAGGACGGCCCCACGCTGGATCAGCGCTCCCTGACGGCGACGCTGACCCAGGATGACGAGGACGACTCGACGCTGGACATGCGCGCCGTCTCCCGCGCGGACGTGGACGAGGGCCCCACGCAGGACCTGCGCGCCGTGTCGCGCTCGGAGGTTCCGGTCCCCCGCCCAGGCGCTCCGACGCTGTCCGGTGAGCACCGCGGCCACCGGCTCCCGATGCCCGCGCCCCACGCGACCATCGAGGAGATGACCGCGTCCACCGCGCCGCGCTCCGTGTCGCGCGCGCCCGCGCCGAACGCGTGGGTGCCGCCGGCCCGCACCGGCACGGCCACGGAACACTCCGCCGTGGAGCCGCCGAAGCGCCGCGGGCTCCTGTATGGCGCCATCGTGCTCGTCGCGGTCCTGGTGGGCGTGGGCCTCGTGTGGAGCCTGGGCCCGGGCACCAGCGGGGTGCACGTGACGTCCGACCCCGCCGGCGCGCGCGTCGTCTTCGAGGACCGGGTGCTCCCGGAGCGCACGCCGCTGACGCTGCCGACGGTGAAGCCCGGCCGCTACTGGGTGGTGCTGATCAAGGAGGGCTACCGCGAGTTCCGCACGCAGATCGTCATCCCTCCGTCCGGACGGCTCGACGTGGGGCCGCTGAAGCTCCTGCCGATGCCGTCCTCCGGAAAGCCCGCCACGGAGCCGCCCGCCACGGCGCCCCCCGCTCCGACGACGCCGGAGCCCGGCGTGGGGCCCTCCGGCGTGGCCACGCCCCGTGCCTCGGACGCCGTGGCCCCCGAAGTGAAGCAGGCCCAGGAGGCCCCGCGCGCCCAGGCCCCCGTGCAGGCAGCGGTGAAGGCGCCGATCGCCGCGGCGGCCACGGTGATGCCCGCGGCGGAGGCGCGCGAGCCCGCCCGCGCCGTGGAGAAGTCCGCGGCGGTGAGCTTCGTGGTGACGCCCTGGGCGGAGGTGACGTGCAACGGGCGCAAGCTGGGGGAGACGCCGTTCCAGCCGGTGAAGCTGGGGGTGGGCTCCTATGACTGCAAGTTCACCAACCCCGAGCTACAGCGCACCCTGAGCCGCCGCATCGAGGTGCGCCCCATCGACCTCAACGTGGTGACGGTCAAGTTCGAGTAGGCACGGCCGTGGACCCTTCCGCGACGCTCGAGGCAGGAACGCACGTCGGCAAGTACGTCGTGCGCCGCAAGCTCGCCGAAGGGGGCATGGCGGAGATCTTCCTGTGCACCGCGCGCGGGCCGGAGGGCTTCGAGAAGGAGGTCGTCATCAAGCGGGTGCGGTCGTTCCTCGCGAGCGACCCGGACTTCGTGCAGATGTTCATCGCGGAGGCGCGGCTGGCCTCGCGGCTCAACCACGCCAACGTGGTGCAGATCTTCGACTTCGACAAGCACGAGGACACCTACTACCTGGCGATGGAGTACGTGCGCGGCTGCTCGCTGTGGGAGCTGCGCAAGCGGAGCAAGGAGGCGATGACGCCGATGCCGCCCGTGCTGGTGGCGCACATCGGCGCGGAGGTCGCGCGCGGGCTGCACTACGCCCACCGCCTGCGGGTCAACGGCGAGCTCCTGAACCTGGTGCACCGGGACGTCACGCCGCACAACGTGCTCGTGTCCTACGACGGCGCGGTGAAGCTCACCGACTTCGGCATCGCGAAGGCGGGCAACAAGCTGACCAACCCCGGCGTGCTCAAGGGCAAGTTCGCGTACATGTCGCCCGAGCAGGCCCGGGGCGAGAGCGTGGACGTGCGCACCGACGTCTTCGCGCTGGGCGTGGTGCTGTGGGAGCTGCTCACCGGCGGGCGGCTGTTCCAGGGGGACTCGGAGATCGCCGTCCTGCGCGCGGTGCAGGAGAGCACCATCGTGCCGCCCGCGCGCCTCAACCCGGACGTGCCGCCGGACCTGGACGCCGCCATCTGCCGCGCGCTGGAGCGCGACCTGTCGAAGCGCTTCCAGACGGCGGGAGAGCTGGAGCGCGCGCTGGCGCAGTGCGTGTTGAACCACGCCCGCTCCGTCGATGACGCCGACGTGGGCGCGTTCGTCCGGAGGCTGTTCCCCGCCGCGGCCAGCAACCAGGCGCTGCCCGCGCTCCCGGAGCGCACGGCGCTGGAGGACGGGGCGCTGCCCGCCGCCCCACCGCCGCGCGAGCCCACGGCGGTGATGCCGTCGCGCGAGCACGCCTCGGGAGCGAAGCGGGTCGCCTCGCCGGACGAGGACCGTCACGGGACGACGCTGGTGCTGTCTCAAGACGACCGCGCCGGGAACGGACGTCCGCCCCAGCCCACGCCGCAGATGCCGTTGCAGTCGATGGGACGGGACGCCCCGCTCGCCGGGCGCAGCGGGTCCCGTGAGGTTCCCGCCGTCGGGGGGGCGGCCCCGGAGGATGCCGCTCGGGCTCGCGCCTCCCGAGGCGACCACGTTCCGTCCGTGAGCCGGGCGGATGACGACGTCTCATCCGTGAGCCGGACCGCGGAGGACGCGTCGAGCCTGCCTGCCTCCGCGACGCGCGGGGCGGAAGCCGCGAGCCGTGACGCGGAGCCCCTGGCCGCGCGCCGGGCCGCCTCCTCCGGCAAGGCCGACAC
>JAFADT010000536.1 GCA_023424585.1 Pseudomonadota bacterium | reverse complement strand
CACCGGCCTCCCGCGCCGGCCTCCCAGACGCCGCCCGGGACGCTCGCGCTGCTGGACGCGCTGGAGCAGCGGGTGGGCGCGGAGCTGGGCGCGCTGAAGGAGGGCGTGCAGCCGCTGCTGGACGCCGTGCGTGAGGGGCTGGTGGCGCTGGAGCCGCCCGGGGACGGGGTGCTGCCGTCGCCGCAGGAGCAGGAGAAGCTGCGCGCGAAGCTGGGCGCCACGCTGGAGGAGGCGGAGGACGTGCTGGAGGCGCTCCAGCTCGCCGTGAGACCGGGCGGAAGGGGCGGCGGCTGACCGTGGGCGCGCTCCAGTCCATCGTGGCGGCAGTGAAGGCACACTGGGTGCTCGTGTTGGGCATCGTGGTGGTGCTCACTGCCGTTGGCGTGGGCGTGGCGGTGTGGTGGCGCAAGCGGCAGCGCGGCCCGTCGGTCGCGGGGGAGCAGCGGCCTCTGTCGTCGGGGCAGCTGCTGGCGATCCGCAAGGCGTTCCTGGCGAAGCTGCCGTGGCGCTTCCGCGCGTCCGTGCGGGACTTCCCCACGCTGGTGGTGATGGGGCCCGCGGGCAGCGGCAAGTCGGACCTCATCGAGGCGGAGGTGGACTGGCAGCGGCAGCAGCGCCAGTTCATGCCCAGCCACACGGACGACCCGCTCCTCAAGGTGTTCCTGGGGCCGGAGGTCGTGGTGCAGGAGCTGGCCGCGCCCGTGCTGGAGGACGACTCGCACCACGCGCGGCGCGCGCTGCGCCGGCTGTGGAGGGCCACCTTCGGGCGCCGGCATGTGGGCCGGGCCGTCATCGTCCTGAAGGCGGGCTGGCTGCTGGAGACGTCTCCGGACGAGCAGAAGCGCGTCACCCAGCTCCTGCGCGGCAAGGTGAACCTGCTATCGGAGGTGTGCCAGTCGCCCGTGGAGACGCGGCTGGTCCTCACGCACATGGACACGCTGGACGGCTTCGCGGACTTCGCGCAGCTGCTCCGCAAGAACGGCGTGCCGCTGGAGCTGGAGGTCCCGCCGCCCGGCAGGGAAGGGGAGCTGGGGGAGGCGCTCCAGCCCATGGAGAAGTACCTGGCGCTGGGGCTCACCTCGCTGTCGCCGGACGCGTTCGAGCGGCTGGCGTCGTTCTACTCGCGCGGCGGCGAGGCGTTCGCGGCGCTGGGGCGCTTCGTGGCCACGCTGATGGAGGGCGGGTCGCTGACGTTCCCGCTCCACCTCAAGCGCGTCTACCTCTCGTCGAGGGGGACGGACGCCCAGCCCACGGGCGCGCTGGCGGTGCGGGCGGATCAACCGGCGGAGCTGCTCGCCAGGGACTACCGCTGGATGCACCTGCGCCGGTGCGCGGTCATCCTCGCGGTGGGGTGCCTGCCGGTGCTGCTGGCGTATGGGCACTTCTACCAACTGCTGATGCGCGCGCAGGACAAGCTGGACGCGTTCCAGGTGACGGTGCAGCGGCTGGAGGAGCGCAACCAGAGCGTGTCCGGCTCCGTCGTGGAGTCCCAGACGAACGACGCGGTGCGGGCGATGGAGGACCTCTGGGGCGCCACGCGCTACTGGCCTCCGCTGACCCACAGCTTCAAGGACGAGTGGGAGGAGCTGCGGGCGCGGCTCGCCCGCAGCATCCGGATGTCCTACCTGAAGCCGATGCTGGAGAGGTGTCAGGACCAGTGCCGGCGCTGCGCGAGCCAGATTCCCGGTTGCCAGCCCGCGCCCGTGTTCACCGGCCGCGGCACGCGCGCCACGCCGCTGAACCCGGCGCCCTCGGGGGATGACAGCTGCCACCTGGAGACGCTGTGCCGGCCGGAGCAGGCGCTCTACACGCTGGGCGTGCTCTACGCCTCGCGCAACGAGGACCTGGGCCAGTTCGTGGTTCGCAGCGTGCACGGGGCGCACAAGAAGCAGCTGGGCTGGACGGTGGAGGCCTTCGGCATGAGCCTGGCCGGCGCGGACCAGGAGCCCAACTGGCTGGACGACATGGGCCTCGCGGAGCCGATGATCGCCAACTACGTCATCGCCAGCGACAGGCCCTTCGACGAGGACGTCCCCTGGACGCGCTGGCCCTACGGGTGGCTGACGATGGACGGCCTGCTGGGGCCGTGGCGCGAGCACTTCACGCAGTTACAGGACGTGCTGGCCGCGAAGGAGCTGGACCTGGCCCGGTGGGCCGCGCTGGCGGACGGCCGCGAGCGCCTGCGCACCTTGCTGGCGCAGAGCGCGCCGTACAGCTCCGCCCGCAGGGTGATGGACCTCATCAACGCGTCGGACGCGGAGCCGGACGCCAGCCAGCTGAAGGGCGTGGGCAGCCTGCTGGACTCGCTGGACTGGCTGCGCCAGAACCGCCAGACGCTGGAGGCCATCCTCCGCATGGAGGACGAGGCGGACGCCGCCCTGCGCGCCGCGGCCCGCATGACGCCCGCGGAGCTGCTCACCCGCGCGGACGGCCTCTTCGCCCCCAGCGACGGCGACGCGCGCTACCAGGTGGAGGTCCTCCGGCGCGACTTCGAGTTCCGCCCCCTGGACGTGTCGCGGCAGCTGCTGAACAAGGTGCTGCGCACGCTGAAGGAGACGGGCCGCACGCCGTTCGCCGCCGACTCGTTCAACCCGGGCACGGGCGAGACGACGTCGGAGGTCTCCAACGAGGGGATGGGAGACGACGACACGGAGTTCGCCAGCGGGCAGGCCCCGGTGGTGGGCCGCGTCCTGGGCAAGGCCGCCTTCGACGCGCAGCTGGCACCGCTGGTGGACGAGTTCACCACGCGGCTCGCCAAGTCGAGCCTGTCTCGCGAGGAGGCCGTGGAGCGCGCGGCCTTCGTGCAGGGCAAGGTGCAGACCTTCGCGAAGCGCTACGGCCAGGACCTCTACGCGACGTACCGGGGCTACCGCTTCCGCACCTCGCCGCGAGGCTCGCTGGCCAGCGACCTGTCCGTGCTGCTCCAGCCGTCGTCGCCGCTGGAGGCGATGCTGCGCGACGTGGCGGCCCGCGCTGGCGTGGGCCCGCTGGAGAGCGAGTACTACGCGCCCATGCGCGACGCGGTGGCGCCCTTCAAGCCGGTGGTGCAATTGATGACGCCGGACAAGAACGGCGCCTTCGCGGAGCTGGCGGCCTACACCACGCTGGTGTCGCAGCTCCAGCAGGAGCTGTCCGGGGTGAAGCCCGCGGCGGCGCCCAGGGACCCGGCGGCGCCCGGGGCGGCGACGGCGTCGTCGGCGGGCTCGCAGCTGGCGGAGATGCTGTCTCCGGTGGGGCGGGTGGCGCTGAGCATGCTGCTGGAGGAGGAGGACTCGTACCTGCGCCGGGTGGACGCGTGGCTGGATCAGCACGGCCTGGTGGGCGAGTTCCGGGCGCCGTTCCGCCAGCCCTTCGTCGTCGTGCGCAACCGGGGCCGCGCGGAGCTGGAACGCGTCATCGCGGAGCAGTGGACCTCCCAGGCCCGCCGCACGCTGGATCCGCTGGTGAAGCGCTACCCGTTCAACCCCAGCGCGTCACAGGAAGTGGACCCGGTGGAGCTGGAGGTGCTGCGCCGCAAGGACGGGGCCTTCTGGGGCTTCGTCACGCAGGTGCTGTCGCCGGTGGTGGAGGAGCGCGGCACGGACTGGTCGCTGCGCTATCCGCTGAAGTCCCGGCTGCTGTTGCCGCCGCGCATGCTCCACGCGCTCGGGCAGCTGGGCCGCCTGTCGAAGCTCCTGTGGGATGACGAGGGCAAGCCGCGGCCCATCGCGATGCAGGTGCGCCCGCTGCCGCTGCCGGCGGCGCCCACGCCGGACAGCTTCGTGACGCTGTCGTACTTGAAGTGCGGTGGGGCCGCGTCGTTCGGCTTCAACCAGCGGCCCGCGTGGGGGGACTTCCCCCTGAGCTGGTGGAGCCCGCAGCCGTCGTCCATCGGCGTGGAGCTGCGCTCGCCGTCGAAGGATGGGAAGCGCTACCGCTCCATGGAGATGTCCGAGTCGTCGTGGAACTGCTTCCGCCTGTTGGAGTCCGCCACGCTGACGGACCAGTCCAACGTGGTGTGGGTGCTGCCGGGGCGCGGCCTGGCGGCGAACGAGAAGGTGCTGGAGATCAGCTTCGGGTTGCGCGGCGAGCCATGGGCGCCATTCCGTGGGGTGGTGCCATGAAGGGCAGAGGCGTGAGGCTGGCGGCGGGGCTGGTGACGGCGATGGTGGTGGGCAGCTGCGCGGCGCCCAGCCTGACGGTGAACGTCAGGGCGCCGGCGGGCACCAACCAGGGCCGGCCGCTCTACATGCTCATCCGCACGGTGTCGAAGACGTCGATGACGGAGGGCTACGCGGATGTCGCGGCCAAGGTCATCAGCCCGGACGACTCCGTGCTCCAGACGGTGGTCATCTACCCGAGCCGCTCGAAGCAGGTGAAGGTGCCCCTGCCGCCAGAGCAGGCGGTGGCAGTGAGCTTCCTCTTCACCACGCCCAACGGCGCGTGGCAGGCGCTGCTGGACGTGCCGGTGCCCAAGACGGTGGACATCGAGCTGCAGGAGAGCCGCATCCGCACGGACCTGCCCAAGAGCGTGCCCGCGCAGGAGTCCACGCCGGAGGTCCCCAAGGCTCCGGCGGCGCCCAATGCCCCGGAGCCTCCGGTCTCCGTCGCCTCTCCCAAGTAGGAGCGGTCCAGGGGAATTGCTTCCGGGTCGAATCCTGGCCGCTGGAGGCGGGAGCCCGCCCGCTGGCCCAGCACCGGTCGTTCGAGCAGCCGGAGCTCCCCATCAGGCAATCGGCTAGGACGCGAGCGCGTCCAACTGGGGACCCAGCGCGTTGAGCGCGGAGGTCACCCGGCCGTTCGCCGCGGTCACCGGCTTCGCGAAGGCGCCCGCCTGGAGCTGGGCGCCGATCGCGTCCAGCGGGGAGAGGAGCTGGGGCTTCTGTCCCGCGGCCTGGGTGGAGACGGCGTCCACCTGCGTCTGGGCGCCGGACCTCAGGCCCTCCGCGCGTCGCTGGAAGGCCGCCAGCGCCGAGTCCGCCTGGGTGGTGAGGGACGTCTCCGCGCTGGCGCGAGCCGTCTCCAGTGACGTCAGCCCGGTCGTCACGGACGCATTCGTGGCGCCCAGGTGCGAGTCCAGCCGGCCCTTCGCGGCCGTCACCTGGCCCTCCGCGGTGTCGCGTGCCGCCTGCATGGCCTGCACCGCCGCGTCGATGCCGGAGCCCACCTGGGCGTCCAGGGCCTCCAGGCGCTCGGGCACCTGCGTGTCCAGCGGTGTCACCCGCGCGGCCACCTGCTGCTTCATGGCCTCGATCTGCCGCACGCCCTGGTCCTTCACGGTGCCGATCTGCGTGACGGCCGCGGCGATGATCTGCCCCACCTGGGCCTTGGCCTGCTCGATGCCCTGGAGGATGGACTCGGTGAGCGTGCCCATCTGCGTCACGGCCTGGGTCGTGGCCGTGTCGATCTGCGTCTGCGCCTGGGTCTGCACCGTCTCCACCTGCGAGACGATGGTCTTCTGCACGGCCTGGAGCTGGGGGCCCACCTGCGAGGAGAGGGTCCCGAGCTGCGTGGTGATCTGCCCCACCACCTGGCTGATGCCCTGCACCGCGGGGCTCACCAGCGGCTTGGGCAGGTCCGCGGCGGGGATGGCGTCCAGGAGGCCCATGGCCCGCTCCAGCAGCGACTCCAGCGAACCGACGAGCTGCTGGAAGAGGGTCTGGAGCTGCTCCAACAGCTGCGGCAGCGACTCGAACAGCGCCATCACCTGCTGCTTGAGGTCGCTGATGGTCGCGACCAGCGAGTCCAGCGTGGTGAAGGCCGCGTCGAGCGTCGCCTTCAGCGGCGCCTTGACGGTCTCCACCGCCGTGAGCGCGCCCTTCACCAGGCCGTCGATGGTGCCGCTCACCGTGTTGATGGCGGTCTCCACCTGCTCCTGCACCTGGTCGATGAGCTTCTCCACCGCTGTCAGCGACGCGGTGACGCTGGCCACCTGGCCGGCGATCGTCCCGCCCAGCGTGTCCAGCGCCCCGTCCGCCTGCGCCTTGCCGGTCGTGAGCGACGGGGCCACCTGCGTGTCCAGCGGATCCACGATGCCGGCGGACGTCGCGGCCGCGGCCATCAGCTGATCCACCAGCGACTTTCGCTGCCCCTCCAGCGCGGCCTGCTGTTGCTGGTGGGCGTCCTTCGTCGTCGTGCCCGCGTCGAGGAGCTCCTGGTGCAGCGCCGCGAGCGCGCTCATGGGATCCTTCACCGCGCCGTCCAGCGTGGAGGTCAGCTGCGCGCCGCGGCCCGTCGCCGCGTCGCGCGAGGTGGCCAGCCGCACCAGCACCGCCGCCAGCGCCGCCGCGATCGTGGACCCCACGCCGGTGAGGTCCTGCGTGAGCTGGGAGCGCGTCTGGTCGATGAGCGCGTAGCCCTGCGCGCGGCGGGCCTCCGTCTCCTGCTTGGAGCCCTTGCGCTTCGCGAGCTTCGCGTCGAAGGACTTCCGATCCGCGTCGCACTGCTGGGCCACCTGCTGCTGGAGCGCGGTGAGCTGCCCCTGCGACGCCTCCGCGGAGGACTTCGCCTGGGCCTCCAACCCCTGGCTCTTCGCCGTGGCCTCCTGGCCCAGCGCCTCCACCTTCGTGCGCGCCGTCTCGCTGGAGGCGGCCAACGCCTGCTGGTGGCCCTTCACCTGCGAGGCCAGCGCCTGGAAGCGAGGAGAGGGGTCCGTCAGCGTCAGGTTCGCCGCGTTCACCCGCGTGAGCAGCGCGCCCAGCGTCGCGCTGATGGAGGGGCGCAGCGCGCCGACCTGCTCCACGACCCCCTGGGACAGGGCTCCCACCTCGCCCTTCGCGGTGGCGAGGCGAGGCGCGACGCCGGAGCCGAAGCCCTCCACGGCCGCCCTGTGCTTCGCCACGGTGGCGCGCAGCTCCTTCATTTCAGCCCCGCGAGCGCGGCCTTGGCTTCAGCGGCGGCGCCGGAGAGCGCGCCCGTCTGCCCGTCCAGGCCGTCGAGCGCGCTGGTGAGCTGGGCGCGGGCTTCGCCGGCCTTGCCCTTCACCTGGGCCTCCGCGGCGGAGAGGGCCACGCCCGTCTCCTCCGTCGCCGCGTTCAGCTTCGCGTTCACCGCCGCCGAGGATTCCTTGTACGCCGCCGTCGCGTCGCTCACCGCGCCGTCCACGCCCGCGGTGAGATCGCCCTTCGCCGTCTCCACCTGCGGCGTCACGTCATACGTGGGCGTGGTGGTGGCGCCGCCGGGGTCCTCCTTCGTCTGGATGAGGAGGTGCCCTTCCGACAGGCGGATGACCTCCGTGTCGTTGGCGTTCACCCGTCCCAGGTTCCACACCGGCTTGTTGTCCTGGAAGGCGTGCGTGAGCGCCGTCTGGTTCTCTCCGTTCTTGCCGAAGAGGAGCTGATCGCCCTGGCTGTCCTGGGGCATGCGCACGCCCTCGCCCCAGTCCAGGAAGCGGTTCAGCTCCGCGTGGTCGAAGTGCAGGGCCACCAGCGCCCGCTCGTTCTTGTACGGCGGGAAGTAGAACGTCCCCGGGAAGTGGCCGGGCTCCGCCGGCACGCTCACCGTCTTGTTCCAGAGCGGAATCGTCACCCGGTAGTTCGTCACGGACGTCTTCTCGTCATCCACCTGGAGGTAGATGCGGTCCGAGGCCTCGCCGCCGGGGCTGTGCACCTTGCCCTCGACGTAGATGGGGTAGCGGGGCGGGCGGTACGCGGGCAGCTCCGGCACCGGATCCGACTTCAGCTCCAGCAGCATGGACAGGGTCAGGGTGAAGCCCTGCATCGTCTCCTGCTGTCCATCATGAGGCCCGGCCTGGAGCCCCACGCCATCGAAGGCCAGCTCCGCCACGCGGTGCTCTTCCCCCAGGCCCGTGAGGTCCGGGCTCCACCGCTCGCCGTCCAGCTTGAGCAGCGCCCCCGGGTGCATCGCGATGGGCGGCACGTCGAGGAACGTCAGCCGCAGGCGCCGCTTGCGCACGCGCAGGCGCTCCTTCTCCAGCGACTGGCGCTGCTCCGCCACCGCCGCGATGGGCGTGCGCACCAGCACGTCGTGCTGGATGCCCGCCACCGCCTGGGACTGCTCCAACGCCACGGTGGTCGCCCCGGCCCCGAAGCCGTTGAGGACCCGCGTGCCGTGCCGGATGACGGGCGGCAGCTCCACGTCCACCCGCGCCACGTGCTTGCCGCTGAGCCCGGTGACGGTGCCCGTGGCCGGCTTCTTCGCGGAGAGGGTGTACGTGTCCTGGGGGCTGTCGTAGGTGAGCGCGCCGCCGCGCGTGTCCACGTACCAGAGGACGAAGTCGTAGAAGCTCGCGGCCGGGTGGTCGTCGCCGAGGCCCAGGCACACCAGGGCCTGCTTCGCGTCCAGCGCGTCCCAGTCGTAGGTGAGCTGGAGGCCGCCGGGCTTGTGCGCGTCCAGCAGCTCCGACAGCTTCTTCGCCGTGTGCAGCTCCACCGGGCGGTGCTGCCTCCAGAGCACCCGCGCGGCGTCCTCGAAGGTGACGGTGTACTGGCGGAAGGCCACCGCCACGGAGTCCTTGGTGCCGTGCGCGGTGCCGCTGACGCGCTTCTCCGTGACGAGGCCCTGCACCACCAGCGGCGCGGGCGGCGGGTCGAAGACGCCGGACAGGGCCAGCCGCACGCGCACCAGGTCCGGCTTGCAGAACGCGGTGAACAGCGCCGCGTCCGCCTTCTCCAGCGCGGTCCAGAACGTCAGCTCGCAGCGGAAGCCGGTGGGCGTCATCCGCAGCGAGAAGTCCTTCACCTGGCCGCCGGGGATGGCGAACGCCTGCTCCCCGGCGGTGACGCTCAGCTCCAGCTTCAGCTTGTCGGAGAAGGGGAGCGCCATGCCGTGGTCACCGGGCCTTCGCCTGGACCTCCTCGCGGGTCAGCGCGCCTCGGGCCTCCAGGGCGTCCATCATCGCGCGCATCACGCGGGCCTGCTGCGCCACCATGCGCTCCAGGTCCGAGACCTGCTGCGTGAGCGCCTCCACCTTCGACGCCAGCTCCGCGTCGCGCACCACCGGCGGCGGCGTGGGCGTCCGCGGCGCCGCGGCGGCCTCCGGCTGCTGGGGCGGGGCCAGCTCGAAGGTGGCCTCCTCCAGGCCGAAGCTCAGCGGCGTGGCGGCCGTGGAGGTGATCTCTCCGTGGTAGTGGTGCCGGATGGCGCGCTCGATGGAGGACGCGGTCGCCACCACCACCTGGAGCTTCTGGCCGGAGTGGAAGGCCAGCTCCTGGAGGGACTCCACGTTGGTGGGGTCCGACGTGGCCACGGTGAGCGTCTTGGTCGCGGGCTCGTAGGCGATGGGGAAGACGGTGTAGCGCTCGGCGATGTCCACGCGCAGCGCCTGGAGCGCGGACGGGACGGGGGCGTGCGTGTCCAGGTCCACGGTGGGGATGGCCAGCTGCCGAGACAGGGCGTGCACCATGGAGCTCTCGTCCACGACGCCCATCTGCACCAGGGTGAGGCCCAGCCGGCCCCCCCACTTGCGCTGTTCAGCCAGCGCGGTGCGCAGCTGGGTTTCGGTGAGCAGGCCGGCGTCCATCAGGATCTCCCCCAACCGCCGCTTGCGGTTGGGGCCCGGGCCGGGAGGAACAGGAGGGGGAGGAGTCACGGCCGGGCAGCATATCAGCGCCGGACACTCCCCAGGCCTCCAGTGGGTCGCGAACAGGCCAGGCGGACGGGGATGGGATAGCCTGGGCCTCATGGTGCGAAGCCGAAGCGTCCTTTTCGCGGCAGTCCTCGTGGCCTTCACCGCTGGTTGTGCCTCCCAGCGACTGTCCGGCGCGGACCTGGACCGGGTCCAGCGGCCCGCCTTCATCTCCCGCATCGAGGACGGCGCTGGCCCCAAGAGCCGCGTCTTCCAGGAGGACGACACCTACGCGGACAAGCTCAAGAAGCTGGAGCCCAAGGAGGCGGACCGCCGGCTCACCGTGAAGCTCCAGCAGGCGGTGACGCGCTTCGAGCTGTCCGAGCGCCTGCGCGTCACCACCCTGTCGCGCCTGCCGGAGGAGGCCCCCTGGACGGACACGGTGGACCCGGCCCGGGTGGCCTCCGCGCTGGAGAGCTTCCTCGTGGAGGAGGTGCCCGCCAACGCGCCGGACTATGACCTGATGGCCCCGCTGGGCGCGGACACCATCGTGGAGTTCGTCATCCAGGACTACGGCATGCGCAGCGACGACGGGCGCGCCGGGGCCTACCTCAAGGGGTACGGGCGCATGTTCCGGCTGGACGGGCGCTCGGAGCTGTGGCGCCGGCCGTTCGACATGGACGGCGTGGATCAGGGCGCCCCGCACCTGGATCCGTTCAAGGTCGGCAAGGAGCCGGAGCTGTTCCGCCTGGCCATGACGGAGCTGCTGGACAAGGTGGCGGACATGTTCGTGAAGGACCTGACGCCCAAGAACCGCAGGGGCTCGGTCCCCACGGGCAGCGCCGCACCGGACACCGTGCCCTCCGCCGTCACCCCGGCGATCGCGCCGGCCGCCGTGCCCACGCCGCCCGAGCAGCGGCTGCCCCCGGGCGAGCTGCCGGATCCGGATCCCTAGAAGAGGGCGTGCTCGGCCAGGAGGACGCCCAGGCCCACGGCGAAGCTGATCAGCGTCACGGGCACGCCCACGCGCAGGTAGTCCATGAAGCCCATGCGGACCCTGCCGCGCGCGGCCTCGAAGACGATGAGGTTGGCCACGCTGCCCACCAGCGTGAGGTTGCCCGCCAGCGTGGAGCCCAGCGCGAGCACGTGCCACGCCAGCTCCGGCTCCTGCATGGCCGGCACCCACGCGCGCGCGAGCATCACGAAGGGCACGTTGCTGAAGAGGTTGGACGCCACCAGCGTCAGCCCCGCGAAGCCCAGCGTCTCGCGCCACGGCGGCCCGGCCATCAGCGGGGAGAACAGGTGGCGGATCTCCTCCGCCCAGCCCGCCTTGTTCACCCCGTGCACGACGACGAAGAGGCTGGCGAAGAAGAGCAGCAGCACCCAGTCCACGCGCTCCAGCGCCTCGCGCGAGTCGTGCCCGGACAGCGTCATCACCAGCACGCCGCCCGCGAGCGCGCTCCAGCTCATGGGCAGGCCCGCGAAGAACGCCACCACCACGCCCAGCAGGCCGCCCAGCCCCAGCGTCAGCAGCCGGCGGTTCACCTCCAGCGGGGGCGGGTGCGTGTCGAAGCGCGCGGCCGGCAAGTCCCTGCGGAACAGGTAGAGCAGGGACACGGCGACGATGGCCGTGGACAGCAGGGCGGGCAGGGCCATGTACGCGGCGAACCGCGCGTAGCCCAGGCCGGACGCGCCCTGGATCAGCATGTTCTGCGGGTTGCCGGTGAAGGTGGCCACGGAGCCGCTGTTGCTGCCCATGCACACCGCGAGCAGGTACGGCGCGGGCGGCAGGCGCGCATCCTCCACCACCGCCAGCACCAGCGGCGTGAGGAACAGACACACGGTGTCGTTGACGAGGAACGCGGACAGGAACGCGCTCACGAACGTCACGGCCACCAGGAGCAGGCGGGGCGTGTGCGCGACCTTGAGGGCCCTGGCCCCCGCGGCGCGGAAGAAGTTCGCCTGCGCCAGGTACACGGCCAGCAGCATCATCCCCAGCAGGAGGACGAGCGTGTCCATGTCGATGGCCTGGCGGCCGCGCTCCGTGCTGTGGCCGAAGACCTCCGCGGGCGTGACGACCCCGGCGACGACCATCAGCGTGGCGCCCAGGAGCGCGCCTCCCGGACGGTCCAGCTTGATGAAGGGCAGCCGGACCCCGGCGATGAAGACGTACGTGAAGAGGAAGATCGCGAGCGCCACGGGCGCGGGACACTAGGGTCCGCTCCGGAAGCCCGTCGACGCCTCCCGAGGCCGCCTGTCCAGGAGCAAATCGTGCCCGCTACTGCCGGGCGCGAATGTGGGTGATGGGCCCCCAAAGGACCGCCCTGGTGGGTCCTGACGCGCGTTGTCCTTCCGGGTACACGTCTGTACAGTGTCCGGCCCTATGAAGCCCGAGAAGGAAACCGAGGCCTTCTCCGGCCCGCGCCGCACGCCGTGGTCGGGGGCTCGCGGGCTGGACGCCGTCCTCCAGGCCTGGAGGTCGGACCGGCAGGTGTGGCCGAACCTCGTCCACGACGCGGTGACGCCGGCCCGCGCTGGCGTCTTCGCGCCGCTGCCGGAGGGGCTGTCCCCCCAGGTCCGGGAGGCGCTCCAGCGCCGGGGCGTGGAGCGGCTCTTCTCCCACCAGGCGGAGGCCTTCGAGCGGGCCCGGGCTGGGGAGAGCCTGGTCATCGCCACGCCGACCGCGTCCGGCAAGAGCCTCTGCTACAACCTGCCGCTGCTGGACCGCTTCGCGCGCGAGCCGGAGGCGCGGGCGCTCTACCTGTTCCCCACCAAGGCCCTGTCGCGCGACCAGGAGGAGTCCCTGCGCGCCTTCATGCGCGAGGCGGGCCTGGGCCACGGCGCCATCACCTTCGACGGCGACACGCCGGGGGACGCGCGCCGGGCGGCCCGGGAGCGCGCGGGCGTGGTGCTCACCAACCCGGACATGCTGCACACGGGCATCCTGCCGCACCACGCGAACTGGGCCCGGTTGTTCGCGAACCTGCGCTACGTGGTGATTGACGAGCTGCACACGTACCGGGGCGTCTTTGGTTCGCACCTGGCGAACGTGCTGCGGCGGTTGCAGCGGGTGGCCCGCTTCCATGGGGCGTCGCCCACGTTCATCCTGGCGTCGGCGACCATCGGCAATCCGAAGGCGCACGCGGAGCGGATGCTCGGGCGCGAGGTGGCGCTCGTGTCGGAGAGCGGGGCGCCGTCCGGCGAGCGCCGGGTGATGGTCTACAACCCGCCGGTGGTAAACGCGGAGCTGGGCATCCGCGCCAGCTACCTGAAGAGCGCGGTGAGGCTGACCGCGGACCTGGTACGCGCGGGGGTGTCCACGCTGTTGTTCGGCCAGTCGCGCAACAACGTGGAGGTGATGCTCAAGTACCTGCGCGACCGGTTCGTGGAGGAGAAGCTGGATCCGTCGCTCATCCAGGGCTACCGGGGCGGCTACCTGCCGGGCACCCGGCGCGCGACGGAGGCCGCGATGCGCGCGGGCGAGGTGCGCTGCGTGGTGGCCACCAACGCGCTGGAGCTGGGCATCGACATCGGCTCACTGGACGCGGTGGTGTGCGCCGGCTACCCGGGCTCTGTCGCGGCGCTGGCGCAGCGCTTCGGCCGCGCGGGCCGGCGGGGCATGGGGAGCCTGGCGCTGCTGGTGACGTCCAGCGCGCCGTTGGATCAGTACTTCGCGGCGGATCCGCGCGCCCTCACGGGGGCGCCGGTGGAGCACGCGCGGATTGATCCGGACAACGTGGAGATCCTCGTCCAGCACCTGAAGTGCGCGGCCTTCGAGCTGCCGTTCGAGGAAGGCGACGCGTTCGGCGACGTGCCGGCGGAGAGCACGGCCGAGGCGCTGGACTTCCTCACGCAGCACCAGGTGCTGCACCCGTCGCAGGCGCCGGAGGGCGGACGGCGGATGTTCCACTGGTCGTCGGACGCGTATCCGGCGCACCACGTGTCGCTGCGCAGCGTGGGCTGGGACAACGTGGTGGTCATCGAGCGCGGCACGGACAAGACGCTGGCGGAGATGGACTTCCGGTCCGCGCACACGCAGCTGCACGAGCAGGCCATCTACCAGCACGACTCCGAGCAGTATCAGGTGGAGCTGCTGGACCTGGAGAACCACAAGGCGTTCGTGCGCAAGGTGGCGCCGGACTACTTCACGGACGCGATGACGAACGTGCGCGTGAGCGTCATCCAGGAGGACCAGGGCGCGCCGCTGGGGCCCGCGCTGCACGCGGGGCTGGGCGAGGTGTCCGTCATCGAGAAGGTGGTCGGCTACAAGAAGATCAAGTTCCACACGCACGAGAACGTGGGCTACGGCGACGTGCGCCTGCCGGAGATGCAGATGCACACGTCGGCGCTGTGGCTGACGGTGCCGGAGACGGTGGTGCGCTCGATGGAGGCTCCGAGGCCCGCGGTCATCGACGCGCTGCGCGGCCTGGGCTCCGCGCTGCGCACGGTGGCGTGCGTGGGGTTGATGAGCGACCCGCGCGACCTGGGCCGGACGCTGGGCAGCCGGGACGAGCCGGACGGCCCGCCGCGCAAGGACGGGGGCGTGGGCTTCGAGCCGACGCTGTTCCTCTACGACAACGTGCCCGGCGGCGTGGGGCTGGCGGCGCGGCTGTACGATCAGCGCGAGGAGCTGCTGCTGCGGGGGCGCAAGTTGCTGGAGTCGTGCCCGTGCGAGGATGGATGTCCGGCGTGCATCGGGCCCGCCGCGGGTGGTCAGCCGGGGAGCGCGCCGTCGGGATCGCATCCGCGCAAGCGGCTGGCGCTGGACCTGCTGGCGGCGCTCGGCGTCGCCGGGGTGCAGTGAGGAGCGCGGGCGCGGCATGGACCTGAAGCGCAAGCTGTCCCGACTCACCAGCGCGGGCCCCGGCAGTCAGGCTCGGGCGCCCGTGAGCACCGGGGTGGAGCCGCCGGCGGTGGCGGCGCGCACGCTGGCCCCGGAGGTGAACGGGGCCCCGACGGTGGAGGAGGCGGGGACGACCACCCTCGCGGAGGTGCTGGTCCAGGCGCTGCGCAAGCGCCTGTCGATGGACGGCGAGGGTGCGCCCGAGCTCGACGCTCCCGAGGCCACGGCGGCGCGTGCGGGCGCTGCTCCAGTGGACAGCGAGGCCGGACGGCTCCGTGAGTCCTCGCGGGCGGACGGAGAGGCCGGGCAGAGCGGTGAGTCCCAGCGAGCGGACGGCCTCGTGGACCTGCGCGAGGAGGCGCGCCGCCGGTTCGCGGCGAAGCGCGGCGTCGTCGCGACGGGTGGCGCTTCGGATCCCCGGGTGGAGGCGCTGCGCCAGCTGCTGTCGTTCTGGGCGGAGCGTCAGGGAACGGCGTCCGCTCGGAGGGCGGTGGCGCCGGTCCCGGAGCCCCGGGCGTTGCCGGTGGAGGCGCGTTCGACGCCGCATGGCACGGTGCACGTGGCCGAGCAGGTGTACTCGCCGGAACACCGTCACGGCACGGCGCCGGTGGCGGCGGCGCTCGACGTGGAGGCGCGGCTGGTGGCGGGGCTGGCGCTGCATCCGGCGCTGGAGGCGGTGGACTTCACGCGGATGCTGCTGCTGGACACGGAGACGACGGGGCTCGCGGGCGGCACGGGCACGGTGCCGTTCCTGGTGGGCCTGGGCTGGTTCGAGGAACGCTCGCTGCGCGTGCAGCAGCTCTTCCTGCGGCGCATGGGCGAAGAGGCGCCCATGCTGCGCCTGCTGGCCGAGCGCATGGCGTCGTCGTCCTGTCTGGTCACGTACAACGGCAAGAGCTTCGACTGGCCGCTGCTGCGCACGCGCTTCGTGCTGAACCGGGTGCCGGTGCCGAAGGAGCTGCCGCACCTGGACCTGCTGCACTGCGCCCGGCGCGTGTTCAAGCACCGGGGCGAGGGCGCGCGGCTGGTGCACCTGGAGTCGAAGGTGCTGGGGCACCACCGGGTCGACGACGTGGATGGGGCGCTGATCCCGGAGCTGTACTTCCGCTTCCTGCGAGGCGCGGACGGCTCGGAGCTGGTGCCGGTGCTGGAGCACAACCAGAAGGACCTGTTGCTCCTGGCGGCGCTGCTGGGCGACCTGGTGCGCCGCTTCCAGGCGGAGAGCCCGGAGCGGCAGGACCCGAGGGATCTGCTCGGCTTCGCGCAGGTGGCGGAGCGGGCAGGGGACGCGGAGCGGGCGCTGTCCTTCGCGAAGGCCGCCGCGGAGGGCGGGGGCCCGGTGGGAATCGAGGCGCTGATGCTGGCCTCACGCCTCTGCCGCCGCGCCGGTGACTGCGAGATGGCGGCGGCGCACCTCCAGCGGGCGCTCACGTTCGCGAAGCCCGGGCAGGGCGCGGCGCTGCACCTGTCCCTGACGAAGCTCTACGAGCACTCCCTCAAGGACCTGCCCCGGGCCCTGTACCACGCAAGGCTCGCGGCCCCCGTGGAGCTGCCCGAGGACCACAAGCTCCGCCTGGAGCGCCTGGAACGCAGGCTGTCGCGTCAGGGCGCCTGACTAGAACTGCCACTCCTGGTCCTTCTGCCCCAGGGCCGCGCGTGTCGCCGCCACGTCCTGCAGGGCCTTGAAGGGCGAAGCTTCGGCTAGCTTCACCACGGACTCCAGCACGGCCGAAGCCAGCTGCACGTTGTTGCCCTGGATGGCGCTGTCGAGCCGTTCAAAGAGCTGCCGGAAGTTCTCCTTGCGCTCGTCGAAGCTGCGGTCAAGGTAGTGCAGGAGCGTGTCGCGCATGGCGTGGATGTGCTTGACGTTCACCCGGGCATGCTCCCGCAGGCGCGTCTGCTCGGTCTGCTCCTTCGCGATGTCGCGAACGCACTCGGTGATGGTCAGGATGCCCTGCATGACTTCGCCAATCCCCGCCGCGGACAACCCGCCCGTGGGGGTCAACTTCGCCGAGGTCATGCCGCCTCCGCTTGCAGAAGGCGACGGGTCTGCCCGATCAGCACCTCGAGCTGACCGTTGATGTCGCCGCCTTCGTTGAAGAGCGGGACGCGCATCAACTCACTCTCCGCCTTGACCAACTGCATGGCGATGGCGAAGCGAGCAAGATGCGAATCGTCCTCGGCACTGAAGTGGCCGGACAATGCCCAGAGGGACTCGAGTGCCACCTTCGCGCGCTGATCAAGTAGCTCGAGGACCGCGCTCAGCTCATCGACACGGACTCCCGCTCGCGCGAGCAGTCCGATGATGGCTTCGATGTTCGCCACCTGCTTGTTCACTTCGCTCGCGTACGCCTCAGCCTTCGTCTTCGCCTTCTCGCCCTCACGAGCAAGGAGGAAACCGGCAACGGCCGCGGCGGGCGCCACCGCGATTCCTCCGAGGACCACCGCACCGCCCGCCATGCCAAAGCCGCCCGCCGCGAGGGAGCCTCCGCCCAGCCAGGCCAGAAGCGCGCTGTTGGCCGCGGCCCCGGAGAGGCCCGACATGGCGACGCCGGTGCCAGCGGTGGCGAAGCTGGTGACGAGCCCTGTCGTCACGGCGCTCGCGCCGGCGCCCGTCATCGCAGCCGTGACGGCGCCAGAGATGGCGCCCCCTGCTTCGACATATTGCGCGGCGAACTGGCGCACCTCCTCACGGCTGACGCCAACCGTCCCCAGGCTCTCCAGTGCCGCGAGGCGCGCCCGCTGGTTCAGCTGTTCGAGGAAGTCGAAGAGGCTCCGGAACG
>JAFADT010000060.1 GCA_023424585.1 Pseudomonadota bacterium | reverse complement strand
CGCGTCTTCACCGGGGACCAGCTCCTCGAAGGCCACGCCGTCGTCCTGGAAGAAGGCACCATCCGCGCCGTCGTGCCTGCTTCCGAGCTCCCCACGGGCGCCACCGTGCACACGCTGCCCGGTGACGCGCTGCTGGCCCCCGGCTTCGTGGACGTGCAGGTCAACGGCGCCGGCGGCGTGCTCTTCAACGACGCGCCCACCGAGGAGGCCGCGCTCGCCATCGCCGCCGCCATGCGCACGTGCGGCACCACGGGCCTCCTGCCCACCTTCATCACCGACGACGCCACCCGCATGCGCGAGGCCTGCGAGGCCGCGCTCACCGCCACCGCGCGCCCCGACAGCGGCGTGCTCGGCATCCACCTGGAGGGCCCCTTCATCAGCCGCGAGCGCGCCGGCGTCCACGTGCCGTCCTTCATCCGCGCTCCCGACCCGCGCGACCTCGACTACCTCACCGCCCTGCCCCGCCGCTTCGCCGCGCACGGAGGCCGCGTGCTGATGACGCTCGCGCCCGAGTGCGTGGACGATGCCACCCTGCGCCGCCTCGCGAGCGCCGGCGTCGTGCTCAGCGCGGGGCACACCGCCGCCACCAGCGAGCGCACCACCCAGGCCCTGCGCGCCGGCGTGCGAGGCTTCACCCACCTGTTCAACGCCATGCCCCCGGTGCTGAACCGCCAGCCCGGGCCCGTCGTCGCCGCGCTCACCCATGACGACGCGTGGTGCGGCGTCATCGCGGACGGCGTGCACGTGCACGCGGACAACCTGCGCCTGCTCCTCAAGGTCAAGCCACCCGGCAAGGTGTTCCTCGTCACGGACGCGATGCCGCCCGTCGGCACGCCCGTCACGTCCTTCACCCTCCAGGGCCGCACCATCCTGCGCCGCCGCGGCCGCCTGGAGACGGAGGACGGCACGCTCGCAGGCGCGGACATCGACCTCACGGCCGCGGTGCGCCACTGCGTCCACTCGCTCGACGTGCCCCTGGAGGAAGCGCTGCGCATGGCCTCGCTCCATCCCGCCACGCTCCTCGGACTGCACGGCCACCGGGGCCGCATCGCCCCCGGGCATCGGGCGGACCTCGTGCTGTTGATGCCAGACCTTTCCGTCCGCACCACCTGGGTGAACGGCCAGGCGAACTCCAGCACCCGCCATTAACCCGGAATAATGGGCGCGTGACTCCTTCCGCGTGTACCGCAGGCGAGGAGAACACGAATGCGTCGTAGCAAATGGATTGTGGGCCTGGTGGCGTCCGCGCTGACCGTCGCCGGTTGTGGCCAGGAGTCCTTCGCTCCCGAGGCCGAGGGCCCGGGCAGCGTGATGAAGGCGCCGCTGGATGCCGCATGGGCCGTGGGCGTCGCCTACTCCGTGGGCACGCGCGTCACCTACGAGGGCCGCGTCTACCAGTGCCGTCAGGCCCACACCTCCCAGGCGGACTGGACGCCGACCGCCGTGGCGGCGCTGTGGCTGGACCTGGGCCCCGCGACGGGCGGCGGCGACACCACCGCCCCCGTCGTCACCGCGTCGAGCAGCCAGACGAACGTCACCGCCCCGGGCTCCATCACCGTCTCCGCGAGCGCCACCGACGACACGGGCGTGACGAAGCTCGAGATCCTGGAGAACGGCACCCTCGTCGCCACCGCGTCGTCCTATACGCGGAGCTTCTCCGGCTCCGGGCAGAACGGCACGTACACGTACACCGTGAAGGCCCATGACGCCGCCGGCAACGTGGGCTCGAAGACCGTCACCGTCACCGTCGCCATCCCCTCCACCGGCGACGTCACCGCCCCGGTCGTCACCGCCAGCGCCAGCGCGTCGCGCGTCACCGCCGCGGGCTCCGTCACCGTCTCCGCGAGCGCCACGGACGACACCGGCGTGACGAAGCTCGAGATCCTGGAGAACGGCACGCTCGTGGCCACCGCGTCGTCGTTCACCCGCGCGTTCTCCACGTCCGCGCAGAACGGCACGTACACGTACACCGTGAAGGCCTACGACGCCGCGGGCAACGTGGGATCGAAGACGCTCAGCGTCGTGGTGGAGCTGCCCGGCACGCCTCCGCCGGGCGGCAAGCGCATCGTCGGCTACTTCACCGCCTGGGGCATCTACGCGCGCAACTACCAGGTGTCCAACGTGCCGGCGTCGAAGCTCACGCACATCAACTACGCCTTCTCCAACATCTCCCCGGACGGCAAGTGCGTCCTCGGGGACTCGTTCGCGGACATCGACAAGGGCTTCGGCTTCCCCGGTGAGTGGGACCCGGGCGCGCTGCGCGGCAACTTCCGCGCGTTCCAGGAGCTGAAGAAGACGAACCCGCACCTCAAGCTGCTCATCTCCATCGGCGGCTGGTCCTGGTCCAAGTACTTCTCCCAGGTGGCCGCCACCGCCGCGGCGCGCGCCGCGTTCGTGAAGTCCTGCGTGGACCTGTACGTGAAGGGCCAGTTCCCCGGCGTCACCCCGGCCAACGGCGTGGGCGTGTTCGACGGCATCGACGTGGACTGGGAGTACCCCACCGGCGGCGGCCTGCCGGACAACATCAGCAGCCCCGCGGACAAGCAGAACTACACCCTGCTCATGCAGGAGTTCCGCGACCAGCTGTCCGCCGTCACGGCGCAGACGGGCCAGCCCTACCTGCTCACCATCGCGTCGGGCGCGTCGCCGGACCTGCTCGCCAACAAGCAGGAGTCCGTGAAGCTGGCCGGCATCCTCGATTGGATCAACGTGATGTCCTACGACTACCACGGCGCCTTCGAGAGCACGGTCAACTTCCACTCCGCGCTCGACCGCGTGACGGGCGACCCGGGCGCCAACGACGGCTTCTACACGGACGGCTCCATCTCCAAGCTGCTCCAGCTGGGCGTGCCCGCGTCCAAGATCGTCGTCGGCATCCCCTTCTACGGCCGCGGCTGGGGCAACGTGCCCAACGTGAACAACGGCCTGTTCCAGGCCGGCGTCCCCACCAAGGGCACCTGGGATGACGGCCAGTCCGGCCTCACCGGCGTGTTCGACTACAAGGACCTCAAGGCCAACTTCGAGCGCGCGGGCTCCGGCTACACGAAGTTCTTCCACCCGGAGAGCAAGCAGGCCTACGTCTACAGCCCCTCCACGAAGATCTGGGTGGCCTACGACGACCCGCAGAGCATCGACGCCAAGTCGGACTACATCCTGGCCAGGGGCCTGGGGGGCGCGATGTTCTGGGAGCTGAGCGGCGATGACGGCGGCCTCGTCAACGCGCTCTACACCCGGCTCCACTGACGGCGGCCCCCAGCGACAGGGCGCCCCCAGGGCCGGCACGGGCATCCACGCCCGCGCCGGCCCTGTGCGTTTTCGCGCCCTGGCCTCCACGGGCCCACCCCGCCCCACACCGGTCCGGCATAGAGTGGGGCCCGGATGGGTTGCCTGCCCGCCGTCCGGGGCCGCATGCAGGGGAAGGCCGTGACGGGTCCGCCTGTTCACTGGCCTCATCGCCCCCTGTCTGCCCCCGGGCGCCGCCGATACTCGAGGAGAACGGATGTCGCGTTTCACATCGCTGGCCGCACTTGTCGTGCTCACCTGCCCCGTGCTGGGGCTCGCGAAGCCGAACGCGGACGACCGGGCCCGCGAGTACGCGGCCGAGGCCGTCAAGGCCGCCAACTCGCCACGCGGCGGCGCCGCCCTCCTGCGCATGCACGCGCTGGTGGATGACGTGGAGGACCTCACCCCGCTGGTGAGCACCTACCAGCAGATCGCGTCCCGCCGCGCGTCCGACCCGAACACGCGCACCACCGCGCAGCTGCTGCTCATGGACGCGGAGCGCTCGCGCGGCCGCATGGTGCGCGCCAACGAGGTCCGCCAGTGGCTGGGCTTCATCAACGACTACTACGTCGTGGGCGGCTTCGAGAACGAGGGCAAGGCCGGCTGCGACACGGACTTCGGCCCGGAGGCCGCCAACCTGGACCTCACCGCGCGCTACCCCGGCGCCAAGGGCCACGAGGCCACCTGGCGCAAGCTGTCCGTCACGTCCGCGGACGGCTACGTGGACCTGGCCACCGCGGTGCGCCCCAACAAGGAGTCCGTGGCGTACGCGCTCACCTGGCTGGAGGTGCCGCAGGACTCGCGCGTGGCGCTGGGCCTGGGCACCTCCGGTGGCTACCGCCTGTGGGTGAACGGGCAGCTCGCGTCCAAGGAGGACCGCTACAACCTGCCCCGCCCGGACCAGACGCGCGTGTCCGTGAAGCTCAAGAAGGGCCTCAACCGCGTGCTGCTGAAGGTGTGCCAGGAGTCCGGCCCGCTGGGCTTCTACCTGCGCTCGGAGTCCGCGTCCGCCCGCGCCTCGCTGCCCGCCAGGGCCCCCGCCCTGGAGCGCATGCCCGCGCCCGCGCCGCAGCCCCTGCCCACGCTGACCTCGGCGCTGCGCGCGCTGGTGGAGAAGAAGCCGGACGACGCCCAGCTGCGCGGCGACTACGCCCAGGTGCTGTCCTTCTTCCGCGCCTATGACGAGCGCGAGCACACCGCCTCCGCCGAGGCCGCGCTCGCGGCGGAGAGCGCCCCCAGCGACGCGCGCCTCCAGGTCCTGGCCGCCAACACCCAGACGGACGACCTCAACGAGCGCCGCCGCTTCCTGGAGGCCGCCCTGAAGGCGGACCCCACCTACGCCCCCGCGCGCCTGGCGCTGGCGGACCACGAGATGGACCGCGGCCACCCGGAGCGCGTGCAGCCGCTGCTCGCCCCCCTCCTGGAGGTGGAGGACGGCCGCAACGTGCCGGGCGCGCGGCTGCTGCTCGCCCGCGCGGCGGAGGCCATGGGTGAGCGCGCCCGGGCGCACGCGCTGGTGGAGGAGGCCTTCCGCCAGCAGCCGCGCGTGCCCCGCGTGGTGCGCGTGGCCGCCGCGGCGTCCCGCCAGCTGGACCGCGACCAGGAGGCCATGGACCGCATGCGCGTGGCGCTGGCGCTGCGCTACGACGACGCCAACACCCGCCGGCAGCTGGCCTCCATGCTCGCGGACGCGGGCAAGGTGGACGCCGCCGAGCGCGAGTACGCGAAGCTCACCGACCTGAACCCCTTCGACAACGGCAGCCGCGTGCGGCTGGCGGAGCTCAAGGCCGCCAACGGCGCCGTGGAGGAGGCCGCCGCCCTCTTCACGGAGGCCAAGGCCCTCTCCCCGGACGAGCCGGAGGTGTACGAGCGCGAGGGCCGCGCGCTGCTCGCCGCCGGCCAGCGCGAGCCCGCCCTGGCCGCCTTCGAGAAGTCGCTGGTGCTGCGCCCGCAGAACCCCGGCCTCAAGGAGGCCCTGCGCACCCTCAAGGGCGAGTCCGAGAGCGCCGGCACCCAGTACCTGGTGGACGCGAAGCCCCTGGCCAGGGAGGCCGAGGGCTACATGAACGAGGACGCCCTGTACCTCGTGGACAACACCTACGTGCGCGTGCAGAAGAGCGGCCTGTCCAGCCGCCTCCAGCAGGTGGTGGTGCGCGTGTACAACCAGCGCGGCGTGGACGCGTTCCGCAGCGTGCCGGTGACGTACTCGCCGGACCGCCAGGAGGTGCGCGTGCTGCGCGCCCGCGTGACCAAGCCGGACGGCTCCGTGGTGGACAGCTACGGCGACGCGGACCGCAACATCAACGAGCCCTGGACGGGCATGTACTACGACGCCCGCGCGCGCATCCTGTCGTTCCCGTCGCTCGCCGCCGGGGACACGCTGGAGCTCACCTACCGCCTGGACGACACCGCGCAGGACAACCTGCTGTCGGACTACTGGGGCGACGTGGAGAGCGTGCAGGGCGTCTACCCGAAGGTGCGCTTCCAGTACGTCGTGGACATGCCCCAGGAGCGGCCGCTGTACTGGAACAAGAGCCGCCTGGCGGGCGTGGACCAGCAGCAGGAGTCCCCCGAGTCCGGCCGCACCGTGTACCGCTTCGGCGCGAAGCACGTCTCCAAGGTGGTGCCAGAGCCGGGCATGCCGGGCTGGGCGGAGGTCGCCCAGAACCTGCACATCTCCACGTACAAGACGTGGGACCAGGTGGGCCACTACTGGTGGGGCCTGGTGCGGGACCAGCTCCAGCCCAACGCGGAGCTGAAGGCCACGGTGGACCAGGTGCTCACCGGCGTGGACCGCAAGGACCAGCTGGCCGTGGTGCGCGCCATCTACGCCTTCGTCGTCACCAACACCCGCTACGTGGCGCTGGAGTTCGGCATCCACGGCTTCAAGCCGTATCGCGTGGACCGCGTGCTCGCGCGCCGCTTCGGCGACTGCAAGGACAAGGCGAGCCTCATCCACGCCATGCTGAAGGTGGCGGGCGTGGACAGCCGGCTGGTGCTCCTGCGCATGCGCAACCTGGGCTCGCTGGACGCGGAGCCCGCGTCGCTGGCGGCCTTCAACCACGCCATCGCGTACGTGCCCAGGTTCGACCTGTACCTGGACGGCACCGCGGAGTTCCACGGCGCCAAGGAGCTGCCGAGCGCGGACCGCGTGGCCAACGTGCTGGTGGTGGACCCCAACGGGACCAGCACCTTCCTCACCACGCCGGAGGCGAAGGCGGACGACAACAAGACAACGCTGACCATGGACGTGGCGCTGCGTCCGGACGGCGGCGCGGACGTGAAGGGCGAGAGCAGCGTGTCCGGCCAGTCCGCGCCGGACTACCGCCGCGCGTACCGCCCGGAGTCCACGCGCAAGTCCACCTTCGAGCGCGCGTGGGCGCAGAGCTTCCCCGGCCTCACCGTGCGCGAGGTGAAGCTCAGCGACACCACCCGCCTGGACGACGACGTGACGCTGGGCTTCGCCATGGGCATCCCGCGCTACGCGGAGGTGCTGCCCGGCGGCAGCCTGCGCTTCCTGCCCTTCGGCACGGGGCGCACGTACCAGCAGGCCTACGCGTCGCTCGCCGAGCGCCGCTTCGACCTGGTGATGCAGAGCCCCTGGGTGAACACCTTCAAGCTGCGCTACACGCTGCCCGGTGGCTACACCGTGGCGGACATGCCGCAGGCGGTGGAGGAGACCACGAAGTTCGGCCGCGTGAAGCTCAGCTACCGCGTGGAGAACGGCGCGCTCGTCGCCGACGGCGAGGTGGCCCTCACCGTCGCGCGCATCAAGGCGGACGAGTACCCGCAGTTCCGTGAGTTCCTGGGCCGCGTGGACCGCGCCTTCGGCCGCCGCATCCTCCTCCAGGGGCCGGGGCAGAAGACGGCTTCACGGTAATCACGGACACTCCCGGCGCCTGCCCGCCGCCGAGTCGCACGGAGGGCTTGACCCGGACGCGGCCCTCCGTGCTTTAGCAGGGACATGCACCCTGCACGCGCGCTCGTCCTTGGCTGCCTGCTGGTGGCGACGGCCGCCACCGCCGCCCCCGTCGTCCAGGTCCCCGAAGGCGGCCGGGCGGTGGAGGTCATCCCCAAGGGCGTGCTGTGCGGCCCCGTGCGCGGCGGCTGGGTGCTGGGGCCGGAGGGCCGCACGCTCAAGCCGCCCACGCGCGCGGACGACACCAGCCGCGCGCTGGAGCTGAAGGTCGCCGCCGACGAGACCTCCTGCGCCACGGCCACCGACACCGTGGTGGTGCTGGCCACCGGGCCCTTCCCCCGCATCGACAGCGCCGCCACCACGTTCTACCCGGACGACGGGCGCCTGGAGCTCAAGGGCCTGGGCCTGAAGAACGTGGCCATCGCCTGGTCCGGGACGCCGCGCGGCGTGGATCCGAAGACGGGCCTCCTGGACGGCCAGGACGTCTGTCTGGAGCCCAACGGCCCCAACGAGTGCGTCGTCCCGCTGACGCCCGGCCTGCCCACGGACGCGACGCTGTCGTGGGTGCCCCCCTACGGCCGCAGGGGCGCGGGCGTGACGACGTACGACGCCAACGGGCGCTTCCTGGACGACGCGTACTTCCACCTGCGCCCCGGCCGCACCGTGCTCACGCGGCCCCTGGTGCAGTCCTCCGGCGTGGACCTGTCCAAGGGCCCCGGCTACGCGGCGGTGACGCACTCGGAGGCCATCGCGTCCGTGGACTGCGGCACCGCGCGCTGCGAGGTGGCGGAGGGCGCCGTGTCCATCCGCAACGTGCCGGGGCTGAACCCCACGGTGAGCCTGCGCCTGCGGCTGGCGCCGCGCGTGTTCTTCGCGAAGGGCGACGCGCTGGAGACCTCCTTCGCGGAGACGCTGCCCGTGCTCGCGTGCCCCATCTCCGCGGTGGAGGGCACGGTGCTGCGCGACGCGGAGAACTCCGGGCTGGTGATGCGCCTGGACGCGTCCTGCGCGCACGACCCGCGCGGCCTCCTGTGGACGGTGAACGGCGCGCGCGTGCGGGTGGAGCGCGTGGTGAAGGCGCAGGACGGCACCTACGTGCTGCTGCGCACCAGCGGCACCAACGAGCCCCAGGTGACCGTCACCGCCATCACCTCGCGCGTGGACGGCACGGTGGTGGCGTCGGAGACGGCGGACACGCAGGCCGCGCCCGTCCCCCGCGCGACGCTGGAGCTGCCCGGCCACGGCACCATCGACTTCGTGCCCACCAACCGCCCGGCGGAGGTGACGGTGGCGTCCAACGGCGGCCTGGGCCGCTTCGTGCTGCGGCCGCTGAGCGGCGCCTACACCGTGACGACGCGCGAGTCCGCCACGCTCGTCCAGGGCGAGGCCACCGCGGGCGGCTTCGTGTCGCTGCGCTTCGGCTACCGGCTGCCCACGCTGCCGGCGGAGCTGGCCACGTCCGACCTCTTCCTCACCGACGAGCGCGTGCAGCGCGCGGTGCGCGAGGCCAGCGTGCCCACCAACGTGGAGAACCTGGTGGACTTCGTCTGCGCGGACAAGGAGGGCAACGACGAGAAGCTCACGCCCAGCCGCCCGCACCGGGTGGACTACGCCATGCGCAACACCTGCCGCGTCATCATCCACCGCGAGCGCCTCACGCCGGAGGAGGGCAACCAGGAAATCACCCTGCGCGTCACCGTGACGAAGTCGGACGGCTCCACGCGGGGCGAGAGCGGCGTGGACCAGCGCCTGTTCCTGCGCCCCAAGGGGGAGATGCGCGTCATCCCCGTGCAGGGCAACCTGGGCCAGTACGACCGCATCCTCGTGCAGGTGGCGCACGTCGCGGACGAGTCCCGCTACGCCCTCTCCACGGTGGACCGCACGGGCCTGCCGTCCGCGCAGTGGACCGCCATCGTGCGCGGCGGCATGTTCCGCCTCTACACCATGGCCACCATCCCCGCGGGCCTCTACCGCGCGACGCAGCCCTCGGGACAGCTGGCCATCAACTTCGGCGTGCTGTCGCGCCTGGCCCTGCTCAACAACGAGGGCCAGGAGCGCCTCCTGGGCATCGAGCTGGGGCTGATGGGCCTGGGCCTGGTGCCGCAGTCGGGGGAGATCCAGTTCCCGCCCACGCTCGCAGCCGTGCTGGGCCTGGGCCTGCGCGTGCCCATCGGCCCGGGCGCGGCGGTGGGGGCGCAGGCGTGGATCGCCCGCGAGTTCCGGGGCGACATCACCCGGCGCACCAGCGGAGACCCCTCCACCGACACCGTGGTGCCGTCCAGCAAGTGGTCCTTCATCTTCGGGCCCAGCATCTCCGTGGGCAACGTGGGCTTCAACCTCTGAAGCCCACGCCGCGCCCCCGCGGCTACCTCCCGAGCAGCCCCCTCAGGAACCGCCGCACCTCCGGCGGCCCCTCCACGCGCCAGGCCGCGCGCGTGTGCTTGTTGCCCGCGTGCACGGTGATGCCGCCCGGGGGCACCGCCGCGAAGAGGTCCTCGTCGGTGACGTCGTCGCCCAGGGCCACCACCTGCACGTCCGGCGCCTCCTCCTTCAGCACCTCCGGCACCACGCGGCCCTTGTCGACGCCCCGGGGCCGCACCTCCACCACCCGGTCGCCGGGCAGGATGTGCATGGGCTCCTGGGAGAACTTCTCGAAGAGCAGCAGGCGCAGCTCGCGCGCCTGGAGCGCGCCGAACTCCGCGTCCACCTTGCGGTAGTGCCACGCGAGCGACGCCGTCTTCTCCTCCACGAACGAGCCCGTCACCCGCGCCGCGAACGCCTCCAGCACGGGCCGCACCTTCGACTTCCACTCGAAGGACACGCCCGGCAGCGCCCGCCACGGCTGGCCGCGCCGCATGCGCGACCACAGACCGTGCTCCGCGTGCAGCCCCACGGGCAGCTCCCCGAACCACGCCTCCAGGGTCTCGCGCGGGCGGCCGCTCACGATGTGCACGGCCAGGTCCGGCCGGGCGCTCAGCTCCCGCAGCAGCGCCAGGAGGTCCGCGTCCGGCGCGGCCGCCTCCGGCGTGGGCGCGAAGCCCACGAGCGTGCCGTCGTAGTCCAGGAACAGCACCTTGCGCCCCGCGCCCTTGAGCTTGTCCAGGGCGGCCATGCCGTCCGGCAGCGGCGGCCGCTCCGCCACGGAGGGCAGGCCCTGGAGCCGGTCCAGGAAGCTGGACACCCACCAGTGCACGTCCCGCGTCTTCACGCCCGCGCGCAGGGAGCGCATGCGCTCCTGGCGCTCCGGCTGGGGCATCTCGAGCGCCTGCTCGATGGCGTCCGCCATGCCCTCCACGTCGTAGGGGTTCACCAGCAGCGCGTCGCGCATCTCCGACGCGGCGCCCGCGAACTCGCTGAGCACGAGCACGCCGTCCTCGTCCGGGCGGGCCGCGCAGAACTCCTTGGCCACCAGGTTCATGCCGTCGCGCACGGGCGTCACCAGCATCACGTCCGCGCCGCGGTAGAGGCTCACCAGCTGCTTCTCGTTGAGCGAGCGGTAGAGGTAGTGCACGGGCGTGCTGTGCACGGTGCCGTAGAGGCCGTTGATGCGGCCCACCAGCTCGTCCACCGTCTCGCGGTATTCTGCGTAGGCCTGCACCTGCGTGCGGCTGGGCACGGCCACCTGGATGAAGCGCAGGTGCCCGCGCAGCGACGGGTCGCGCTCCAGCACGCGCTGCACCGCCAGCAGGCGCCGGGGGATGCCCTTGGTGTAGTCCAGCCGGTCGATGCCCACGAGCAGCCGCTCGCCGCGGGAGCGCTCTTGCAGCGTCTTCACCTCGTCCAGCACGCCGGGCTCCTGCGCCAGCGTCTCGAAGGCGGTGGCGTCGATGCCCATGGGGAACGCGCCCACGCGCACCTCGCGCCCCTGGAAGAGGACCCGGTCGATGTCCGTGTCCAGCCCCAG
>JAFADT010000988.1 GCA_023424585.1 Pseudomonadota bacterium | reverse complement strand
ACACGCTGTCGTTCGCCATCCGCGACTCCATGTGCGGCTTCCGCGTGTATCCGCTCGAGCCCACCGTGGCGCTCATCGACTCGGTGCGGATCGGCAAGCGGATGGACTTCGACGTGGAGGTGCTGGTGCGCCTGTTCTGGCGCGGCATGCGCATCCTCAACCAGCCCACCCAGGTGCGCTACCCCACCGACGGCATCTCCCACTTCGACGTGCTCTGGGACAACGTGCGCATCTCCGGCATGCACGCCCGGCTCTTCTTCGGGATGCTGGGACGGCTGCCCGTGCTGCTCTGGCGCAAGGTGGCCGGATGAAGCCCCGCCATTGGGCGGAGATGGGAGAGACCACCTTCGTCGCGGGCATCTGGATCCTCTATTGGATCCACCGCCTGCTGGGCCGCTGGCCCTTCCGCGTCTGCCTCTACCCGGTGGTGCTGGTGAACTGGCTGCGGCGGCCCGCGCTGCGCCAGGCCTCGCGCCAGTACCTGGAGCGGATGCAGGCCGCCACCGGGGCCCTGGGACACGCGCCCCGCTGGCGCGACAGCGTGCGCCACGTGCTGATGTTCGCGGAGACCCTGCTGGACAAGCTGCTCGCGGTGAGCGGGCGCTACCGCTTCGAGAGCGTCCGCACGGAGGGCCGCGAGGAGTTCTACCAGGTCGCGGCGTCGGGCCGGGGCGGCGTCATCGTCACCGCGCACATGGGCTGCCTGGAGCTGTGCCGCACCATGGCGGAGCGCCGGGGCGAGGTGAAGCTCAACATCCTGGTGCACACCCTGCACGCGGAGCAGTTCAACCGCCTGCTCAAGCGGCTCCACCCGGAGAGCGACTTCCGGCTGATGGAGGTGACGGACCTGGGCCCGGCCACCGCCGTCGCGCTGAACGAGCGCGTGGAGGCCGGCGAGTTCGTGGTCATCGCGGGCGACCGCATCCCGGTGAATTCCGCGCAGACCGTCCGCGTCGACTTCCTCGGCCACCCGGCGCCATTCCCGGTGGGCCCCTACGTGCTGGCGGCGCTGCTCAAGTGTCCGCTCTACCTGCTGGGCTGCATCCATGAGGGCCAGGGCTACACCATCCACTTCGAGCGCCTCTTCGAGCGCGTCGTGCTGCCCCGGGGCAGGCGCGAGGAGGCCCTCACCGACTGCGCCCGCCACTACGCGGGCCGGGTGACGGCGCTGCTCGAGCGCGCGCCCTACGACTGGTTCAACTTCTTTCCCTTCTGGGATCAGGTGCATGTCTCCGCGAAGCCCCCAACCTTCTGACACCCCGGTCCGCTTCGACGGCGGGCGGCTGACGCTCGAGGACGTGGGCGCCCTGTCGCGCCGCGAGCGGCCGGTGGAGCTGGGCACCGCCCCGGCCTTCCGCCAGCGCATCGCCAGGGGCGCCGCGTTCCTGGACCGGCTGCTGGCGGAGGACGGCGTCATCTACGGCGTCACCACCGGCTACGGCGACTCGGTGACGGTGTCCATCCCGCCCGCGCTCGTCGCGGAGCTGCCCCACCACCTCTACACGTACCACGGCATCGGCGCGGGCCGGTTCCTCACCCCGGAGGAGACGCGCGCGGTGCTGGCCACGCGGCTGGCGTCCCTGTCGCAGGGCTTCTCCGGCGTGGGCGTGGCGCTGCTCACCCAGCTGGAGCTGCTGCTCAAGCACGACGTGCTGCCCCTGATTCCAGCCGAGGGCTCCGTGGGCGCGTCCGGCGACCTCACGCCCCTGTCCTACGTGGCGGCGGTGCTGTGCGGCGAGCGCGACGTGTGGCACCAGGGTGCGCGCAAGCCCGCGGCCCGGGTGCTGGAGGAGCTGGGCATCTCCCCCCTCAAGCTGCGGCCGAAGGAGGGCCTGGCCATCATGAACGGCACCGCCGTGATGACGGCCCTGGCGTGCCTGGCGTGGGAGCGGGCGGAGTACCTGTCGCGGCTCGCCACGCGGCTCACCGCCTTCAACGTCCTGGCGAGCGCCGGCAACGCGCACCACTTCGACGAGACGCTCTTCGCGGCGAAGCCCCACGCCGGCCAGCAGCGCGTGGCGGCCCGCCTGCGCGCGGACCTGGTCTCGGACCGGCCCGCGCGCAACGAGCAGCGGCTCCAGGACCGGTACTCGCTGCGGTGCGCGCCGCACGTCATCGGCGTGCTGGAGGACGCGCTGCCCTACTTCCGCACGCTCATCGAGAACGAGCTCAACAGCGCCAACGACAACCCGCTCATCGACCCGGACGGCGAGCGGGTGCTGCACGGCGGCCACTTCTACGGCGGCCACATCGCCTTCGCCATGGACGGGCTGAAGACCGCGGTGGCCAACGTGGCGGACCTGCTGGACCGGCAGCTGGCGCTCCTGGTGGACCCGCGCTTCAACCACGGGCTGCCCGCGAACCTCTCCGCGTCCACCGGCGCCCGCGCGGCCATCAACCACGGCCTCAAGGCGGCGCAGATCAGCGTCTCCGCGTGGACCGCGGAGGCGCTGAAGCAGACGCTGCCCGCGTCCGTCTTCTCCCGCTCCACCGAGTGCCACAACCAGGACAAGGTGAGCATGGGCACCATCGCCGCGCGCGACTGCCTGCGCGTGCTGGAGCTGACGGAGCAGGTGGCCGCGGCGATGCTCATCGCGGCGCGCCAGGGCGTCACCCTGCGCCAGCGCCTGGACGCGGACGCGAAGCCCGGCCCCGCCCTGGCGGAGATGCACGCGGACCTGGAGGCGCGCATCCCCCTGCTGGTGGAGGACCGGGCGCTGGACGGCGAGTTGCAGGAGCTCCTCACCGCCATCCGCCGCCGGGACTGGAGGCTCCATGAAGCCTGACCTGAGCTGCGAGCTGGCGATAGAGCCGCCGTTCCACGACCTCGACATGATGGAGATCGTCTGGCACGGCCACTACGTGAAGTACCTGGAGCTGGCGCGCGCCGTCCTCCTGCGCAGGCACGACTATGACTGGCCGCAGATGCGCGAGTCCGGGTACGGCTGGCCCGTGGTGGAGATGAAGCTCAAGTACGTCGCCCCCATCTCCTACAAGCAGCGCATCATCGTGCGCGCCGAGATCACCGAGTGGGAGAACCGGCTGCGCTTCGACTACCTGCTGCGCGACGCGGACACGGGGCGCAAGGTGAACCAGGCCCACACCATCCAGGTCGCGGTCTCCTTGAAGACGGGCGAGATGCAGTACGTCTGCCCGGAAGTCCTCTGGAAGAAGCTGGGAGTGTGGCCGGAATGAAGCCCTTGCTCGTGTTGATGGTGTCGCTGCTGTCCCTGAGCGCCCACGCGGCGGACCTGGTGAAGGACGTGCGCGCGCGGCTGGCGGACGCGCCGCTGGTGCGCGGCCAGTTCGAACAGAAGAAGACCGTGGCGGGCTTCAAGAAGCCGCTGGTGTCCAGGGGGGACTTCCTCCTGGCCCGCGACCAGGGCGTGCTGTGGAACACGCGCACGCCCTTCGCCTCCACGCTGACCGTCACGCGCAAGTCGCTGAGCGCGCAGCAGGGCACGGGCGGCGCGGCCTACCACCTGGACTCCGCCAAGGAGCCCGCGCTGGCGGCGGTGAACGAGCTGCTCTTCGCGCTCCTGTCCGGCGACATCGCGGCGCTCCAGAAGCGCTTCACGGTGGAGGGCGCGCTGGTGGGCGACAAGGGCTGGAAGCTGGATTTGACGCCCACGGACGCGGGGCTCGCGCGCGTCTTCAAGCACATCCACCTGGAGGGGGACGGGTACGTGCGGCAGGTGCGGCTGGACGAGACGCGCGGCGACAGCAGCGTCATCTCGTTCGAGCAGCTGGCGCAGACGCCCCCCCCCGATGCGACGGAAGCCGAACGCCTTGGCCAATAAGCTGGCAATCCTGTGGGCGCTGGTGGTGCTCGCCGTCGGCGTGCACCAGGTGCGGTTCTGGCGCTCGGCGAGCCTGGACACGGACGTGCTCGCGCTCCTCCCGGAGGACGAGCAGGCGCCGGAGGTGGACGCCGCCACGCGCAAGCTCGCGGACGAGGCCGGCCGGCAGCTGGTGCTGCTGGTGGGGGCCCAGGACTGGCCGTCCGCGCAGAAGGCCGCGGACGAGGCCGCGCGCGCGCTGTCGGAGTCCTCCGACCTGCTGGAGCCGGCGGTGGTGGACACCTCCACGCTGGAGAAGGCGGTGGAGTTCTACCGCCCCTACCGCGACCGGCTGCTCACGCCCGCGCAGCGCCAGTGGCTGGCGAAGGCCACGCCGGACGAGCTGGGCGGCACGGCGCTGATGAAGCTGTACCAGCCCGCGGGCGCGCAGCTGACGGACTGGAACGCGGATCCGCTGGGCCTGTGGCAGGACTGGTGGCAGGCCCGCGCCGCGGAGACCTCCGCCCGGCCCCGCGACGGACGGATGTGGCTGTCCGGCGAGGGGCGCGAGTGGGTGCTCCTCATGTGGAAGAGCAAGGTGTCCGCCTTCGCGCTGGGGGACGGCTCGCGCATCACCGCCGCGGTGGAGCGGACGCGCGCGCGGGTGGAGGCCGCGGTGCCCGGCGGACGGCTGGTGGCCGCGGGCGTGCCGCTGTACGCGGAGGCCGCCGCCGCGCAGGCCAGCTGGGAGATGTCCACCATCGGCTTCGGGTCGCTGGCGGCGGTGCTCCTCCTGGTGTGGCTCACCTTCCGCTCGCTGCGGCCCATCCTCCTCGTGGGCGTGTCGCTCACGCTGGGCTGCGCGGTGGCGCTCACCGTCACCGCGCTCGTCTTCGACCGGGTGCACCTGCTCACGCTCGTCTTCGGCTCCAGCCTGGTGGGCGTGGCGGAGGACTACGGCTTCCACTACTTCGCCGCGCGCCAGGGCAAGGCCCCGTCGGAGCGCGGCCGGGTGATGCGCTCGCTGCTGCCCGGCATGGTGCTCGCGCTCGTCACCAGCGTGGTGGCGTACCTGGCGCTGGGGGTCGCGCCCTTCCCGGGCCTGCGGCAGATGGCGGTGTTCTCCGCCGCCGGCCTCACCGGCGCGTTCCTCACCGTGGTGTTCTGGTTCCCCTCGATGGACACCGGCGCGCTGCCCATCACCTCCTTCGCGGAGCGCTTCTCCGCGTCCATCACCCGCTGGCCGCGCGTCGCGTCCACGCCGGCCTGGTGGGCGTCCGGCGCGCTCCTCACGGTGCTGGTGGCCGTGGGCATCTGGAAGCTGGAGCCCCGGGACGACCTGCGCCAGCTGCAGGGCGCGCCCGCGAACCTCATCGCGGATCAGCGCGAGCTGGGGCGCCTGCTGGGCCTGCCCAGCCCCGCGCAGTTCTTCCTGGTGCAGGGCGACAGCGACGAGCAGGTGCTCGAGCGCGAGGCCACGCTGAAGACGAAGCTGGACACGCTGGTCGCGGAGAAGGTCTTCGCGGGCTACCGCGCCGTGTCCGACTGGCTCCCGTCCGAGGCGCAGCAGCGCGAGGACGCCGCCCTGAGCGCCCGCGCGGAGGCCCAGGCCGTCGCCGCCGTCAGCGCGTCCACCGGGGAGGCCCCCACGCGCGCCGCGTTCTCGCCGGAGCCGCTCACGGCCGCGCGGTTCCTGGCCGGCCCCGCCGCCAGCGCCATCCGGCAGCAGTGGCTGGGGACGCTGGGCAAGGCACAGTACAGCGTCCTCATGCTGCGCGGCCTCAACGACCCCAAGGTGCTGCCGCGCCTGGAGGAGGTGGCGAAGGGCCTGGAGGGCGTGCGCTGGGTGGACAAGACGGCGGAGATCTCCGGCCTGCTCACCCGCTACCGCCGCATCATGGGCTGGCTCATCGTCGCGGGCTACGTCGCGGTGCTGCTCACGCTGGTGGCCCGCTTCGGGCGCGAGGCGTGGCGCGCGTGGATCCCGTCCGTGATGGGCACGCTCCTGACGCTCGCCATCTTCGGGTGGGCGGGCGCGCCGCTGCAGCTCTTCACCGTGCTCGGGCTGGTGCTGCTGCTGGGCATGGGCGTGGACTACGGCATCTTCCTCCTGGAGCACCCCGGCGACGGCTCCGCGTGGCTCGCGGTGGCGCTGGCCGGCGTGAGCACGCTGCTGTCCTTCGGGCTGCTGGGCCTGTCCGCCACGCCCGCGCTGCGCTCCTTCGGCCTCGCCATGCTGCTGGGCGAGGTCACCATCTGGATCATCACCCCTTGCTTCCGTCTTCCACCCGGGAAAGCCACACATTGAAAACCGAATCAGCGGACATCCTCATCATCGGCGCGGGCCCCGCGGGCTCCGTCGCGGCGGGCCTCCTTCGCAAGCAGGGCCGTGACGTGCTCGTCCTGGAGCGCGAGCAGTTCCCGCGCTTCTCCATTGGCGAGAGCCTGCTGCCGCAGAGCATGGAGTACATCCAGGAGGCCGGCTTCCTCCAGGACGTGGTGGAGGCGGGCTTCCAGTACAAGAACGGCGCCGCCTTCGAGCGCGCCGGCAAGTACACGGACTTCGACTTCCGCGAGAAGTTCAGCCCGGGTTGGGCCACCACCTACCAGGTGCAGCGCGCCCACTTCGACCACCTCCTGGCCAGGGCCGCGGAGCGCAAGGGCGCCACCGTGCGCTTCCGCCACGAGGTGCTGACCGTGGACGTCTCCGGCGCGCAGCCGGAGGTGACGGCGCGCTCCCCCGAAGGCGAGACGTACCGCGTGAAGGCGCGCTTCCTCCTGGACGCGAGCGGCTTCGGCCGCGTGCTGCCCCGCCTGCTGAACCTGGAGACCCCGTCCCACTTCCCCGTGCGCGGCGCCATCTTCACGCACGTGGAGGACCGCATCCCGCCCGGCGCCTTCGACCGGAACAAGATCCGCGTCACGACGCACCCGGAGCACGTGGACGTCTGGTTCTGGACCATCCCCTTCTCCGGCGGCCGCTGCTCGCTGGGCGTGGTGGCGAAGAAGGAGTTCCTGGACCGGTACACCGGCACGGACACGGAGCGGCTCCAGGCCATCGTGAGGGAGACGCCGTCGCTCCAGAGCCTCCTCAAGGACGCGGTCTGGGACACGCCCACGCGCAAGCTCTCCGGCTACGCGGCCAACGTGAAGTCGCTGTGGGGCCCGGGCTTCGCGCTCCTGGGCAACGCGGGGGAGTTCCTGGACCCGGTGTTCTCCTCGGGCGTCACCATCGCCTTCAAGTCCGCGAGCCTCGCCTCGGCCTGCATCGCCCGGGCGTTCGCCGGGGAGCCGGTGGACTGGGAGAACGAGTACGCGAAGCCGCTCAAGGCGGGCGTGGACACCTTCCGCACCTTCGTGGAGTCCTGGTACGAGGGCGGCTTCCAGGACATCATCTTCCACCCGAACCCGTCGGAGGACGTGCGCCGGATGATCTCCGCCATCCTCGCCGGCTACGCGTGGGACACGAACAACCCCTACGTGGCGGACAGCAAGCGGCGCCTGGCCGTCCTCGAGGCCCTGTGCGCGGCCTGATCCCCGCCCTGCTCGTCGCGGGGCTCGTGGCCTGCACCACCGCGCCCCGGCCCCGTCCTTCCGCCCCCGGCGAGCCGCTGCCGGAGCTGCGCCTGCCCCCCGCCGCCCTCGGGGCGTCCGTGAGCCTGGCGCAGCAGCTGGTGTTCGCGCACGAGCAGGACCCCGGCGGCCCGCGCTCCCTGGAGGCCCTCCTGGAGGTGGAGCCAGCCCAGCTCCAGCTGGCCGGGCTGGCCATGGGCCACCGCATCCTCACCCTGCGTTGGGACGGCAGCCACCTGGACGAGGAGCGCGACCCCCGCCTGCCCGCCCAGTTCAACTCCGCCCTGGTGCTGCGGGACGTGCAGCTCGTCTACTGGCCGGCCGACGCCGTGCGCGCCGCCCTGCCCGACGGCTGGACGCTGGAGGATGGACCCACGCGACGCACCCTGTCGAAGGACGGCAGGGAATGGGTGACGGTGCGCTACGATGGGACGCCGCGCTGGGAAGGGCGCACGCAGCTCACCAACCTCTCCGAGCACTACCAGCTCACCATCGAATCGCACGCCGCGTCCGAGTGACACCCATGCCGCCTCCTGTCTTCCTCAACCAGCTGGGTGTCGTCTGCGCGTTGGGCTCCGGGAAGCAGGAGGTGGCTCGGGCGCTGTTCGCGGACACGGTGTCCGGCGTCGCCTCGCACGAAGGCTACGCGGACCGCCCGCTGCACCTGGGCGTCGTCACCGCGAGGCTCGCGGCGCAGGACGCCCTGCCGCCTTCGCAGCACAGCCGCAACAACGCGCTCCTGCTCACCGCGCTGGAGCAGGTGCGCGCGGAGATCGACGCGGCCGTGGCCCGCTTCGGCCCCGCGCGCGTGGCGGTGGTGCTGGGCACCAGCACCTCCGGCATCGGTGAAGGCGAGGCGGCCATCGCCGGCCACCTGGCCACGGGGGCGCTGCCCGCGCGCTTCCACCTGGAGCAGCAGGAGCTGGGCTCCCCGGCGCTGGCG
>JAFADT010000525.1 GCA_023424585.1 Pseudomonadota bacterium | reverse complement strand
CGCCCGCGTTGCCCGCCGCGCCGGTGCCGCCCGCCGCGCCCTCGATGCCAGGAGCGGCGCCCTGCTGCGCGCCGGCGCCGTTCATCCCGCCGAGCATGTCCACCAACTGCTTCAGCATCTGGACCATCTCGGCCAGCTGCGCCATGGGGTTGGCCGCCTTGCCCACGCCCGCCGCGCCGTCGAAGCCATCCGCCTGGAACATCCCCTGGAGCGAACCCGGGCCGTTCTTGCCCTTCACCGCGTCCGCCGTCACCGCCGAGGGGCGCGCCACCGCGCTGGAGAGCTCCGGAGCGGACGTGCGGGGCGAGAAGGAGGAGCTGGCAACGGACGACTTCGACAGGGGGGAGAGCGCCATGGCGGGGTTCCTCGAGGTTGGATGGGCCGGCGGGTCAGCCGGCCGGTTCAGCGATGCAGGGGGCTAGAGCACGGCGCGTGCCATGCCCCCTGCATCGTCCAAGTCCTCGGAATGACTGGCGGCGGCGCCACCAGCGCGCCCACAAAGGGCCGCCGCCCTGATGACTGCCGTCAGGCCCCTGGTGTCTGGCGTCATCAGGCGCCGCGGGGCCCCCAGGCTCAGACCCTTCGGACCGTGCTCGAGTGGATGAGCCGGAGTATCAGCAGCAGCACCACCGCTCCGATGAACGCCACGAAGATGGTGCCCGCGAGTCCGCCGAACGGGGCTCCCGTGCCGAGCGCCCGGAGGATGAAGCCTCCCAGGAACGCGCCCACCACGCCCACGACGATGTCGCCAATCAGGCCGTAGCCACCGCCGACCACCGCGGACGCGAGCCATCCGGCGATGAGGCCAATCACCGCCCACAACAGGATTGCTTCCAGCGCCATGTCTTCTCCTCCCGTCGAGGTGAGGGTTGAAACATGGGCATGATTCCCGTCCACGCCCGCCCCACCCCGGAGGGCGACAGCAGGGCGGGCAGGCGGCCTGCGCCGGCCAGCGGGGAGCGGGGCAGAATGCCCCATGAGGCCACGGGGCAGAAACGCCCCATTTTGACGGCTGTGCCAGCGCTCTGGTGCCATGGGGGCTCACCTGTCGCCACGTGCGGCAAGGAGCTCCCAGCCGTGATGCGCATCTTCGAGTCCGTCGGGTCGCCGTTGCAGTTCGACCGTGAGTCCTTCCGGTGCCGCCACACGCTCCTGGGGCATCCCGCGCTGGAGCTGGAGAACCTGGCGGGCGTGGTGCAGCGGCTGCCCTCGGAGAACGTGTTCTTCAGCTCCGGCCTGCTGCCCAAGGACGCGGACTTCGACCGCGCGCACGTGGACTACCGCACCGGCCTGTCGCTGAAGGACACCGTGGAGAACATGATGACGAGCAACTCGTACATCATGCTGCGCGCGCCGGAGCAGGACCCCAGCTTCCACGAGCTGTACCGCGCGCTCCTGTCGGAGGTGGAGGACCTGATGCGCGCGCAGGGCGTGGGCACGCGCGCCGTGGATCCGATGCTCTACCTCTTCATCGCGTCCCCCGGCAGCGTCACGCCCTTCCACCTGGATCGCTACTCCACGCTGCTGATGCAGTTCCGGGGGAGCAAGGCGGTGCACGTCTCCAAGGCGTGGGACGAGCAGGTGGTCCCCGCGCCGGAGCTGGAGTCCTTCGTCGCGCGCTCCGGCTCCAAGGTGAGCTATCGCGAGACCTTCGACGCGACGGCGACGCGCTACGCCTTCGGGCCCGGGGACGCGCTGCACATCCCCTTCGTGGCGCCGCACTACGTGAAGAACGGCACGGAGGATGTCTCCGTGTCGCTGTCCATCATCTTCAACACCCGCGAGACGGCCCGGCACCTGCGCGCGCTGCGCGCCAACCACGTGCTGCGCAAGCACCTGGGGCCCCTGGGGTACCGCCCCACGCCGGTGAACCGCTCCCTGGCCCTGGACCACATGAAGAGCGGCATGGAGCGCGTGGTGCGCCGCGCGCGGAGCCTGCTGCCCGCCTGAGGGCTCACGTCCACGGGCAGGGCGTAGACCTCCTGTCCCACGTGCGGCCGCGAGGGGACGCCGTCCGCGTCGAAGAGGCGGAGGAGTCCTTGAGGCGGGGCGCCGTCACCCAGCGGCGCGGGCACGACGGCGCCCGGTGGCGACTCCAGCTCCACGGAGGGCCCGCTGCGAGGCCGGTGGCGCTCCTCGTGAGGCCACGGCCCGCGCCCGCCAGGCGGGTGTGCCACGGCCCACCAGGACGTCGCGCATGAGGCGATGGCACATGCGCGAGAAGTTATCCCGATGTGCCGCGCCCCGGCGTGTTGACGGGTCGCCCGTAAAAGATGCATTAAGAATGCATCTTTTCGGGCATGGGCCCAGAAGGGAGCGAGGTCATGGCGAGCGTGTACGAGCAGATCGGTGGAGAGCCGGCGATGGCGGCGGCGGTGGAGGTCTTCTACCGGAAGGTGCTGGGCGACGACCGCATCAGCCACTTCTTCGAGGACGTGGACATGGAGCGCCAGTCGGCGAAGCAGAAGGCGTTCCTGACGATGGTGTGCGGAGGGCCGTCGGCCTACTCGGGCAAGGACATGCGCGCGGGGCACAAGCACCTGGTGGAGCGCGGGCTGAACGCGTCGCACTTCGACGCGGTGGTGGGGCACCTGAAGGAGACGCTGGAGGAGCTGGGCGTGCCCGCGGCGCTGGTGGGGCAGGTGCTGACCATCGCCGAGAGCGCGCGGGCGGACGTCCTGAATCGCTGAAGCGACACTGGAGGCACGTCATGGCGAAGGTGCGGCATGAAGCCGAGTGGTATCCGCTGGAGCCCGGCGAGACGGTGCTGGACGGCCTGCTGCGCCAGGGCGTGCAAGTGCCGCACGCGTGCCGGGCGGGGGCCTGCCAGTCCTGTCTGATGCGGGCCGTGTCGGGCCCGGTGCCGGAAGCGGCGCAGGTGGGGCTCAAGGATACGCTGCGCGCGCGCGGCTACTTCCTCGCGTGCACGTGCCGGCCCCAGGAGGGCGTGGCGCTGGAGGTGGCGGGGGCGTCGGAGCTGCGCGTCCCCGCGCGCGTGGTGGCCACGGAGGCGCTCAGCGGCGACGTGTCCGCGGTGCGGCTGGAGGTGGAGGCGCCGCTCGACTACCGGGCGGGGCAGTACGTCACGGTGGTGCGCGAGGACGGGCTCGCGCGCAGCTACTCGCTGGCGAGCCTGCCTGGCGAGGGCCAGCTGGAGCTGCACGTGCGGCTCGTGCCGGGGGGCGCCATGAGCGGCTGGCTCGTCCGCGACGTCCGGCCCGGCGCGCGGGTGCACGTGCAGGGGCCGGCCGGGGATTGTTTCTACGTCCCCGGCCAGCCGGAGTCGCCGCTGCTGCTGGCGGGGACGGGCACGGGGCTCGCGCCGCTGTACGGAATCCTCCGGGACGCGCTGGAGTCGGGGCACGCCGGGCCCATCCACCTGTTCCACGGCGCGCTGGCGCCGGGCGGGCTGTACCATGTGGGCGCGCTCCGGGCCCTGGCGGCGCGCCACCCGAACCTCCACTACCGCCCCGTCGTGCTGGCGGGAGGCGGCGGGGACGTGGAGGAGGGGGCGCTGGAGGCGAAGGTGCTCACCTGCCTCCCCAAGCGGCCCGTGGGCTGGCGAGCGTTCCTCTGCGGCAATCCCGAAGCGGTGCTATCCCTGCGCAAGAAGCTCTTTCTCGCGGGGTTCTCGCTGAAGGACATCCACGCGGATGCCTTCCTGCCGAGCACGTCGAGAGGAGGGCCTGTCGCCGGAGCCGCCTGATTTGCGCCTGACCCTTCACGCCGACTATTCGCTGCGCGTCCTCATGTACCTGGCGGTGCGTCCGGGGCGGCCTGCGTCCACGCAGGAGATCGCGGACTCCTACGGCATCTCCAAGCACCACCTGGTGCGCGTGGTGCAGACGCTGGCGCAGCAGGGCGACGTGGAGGTGAGGCCGGGGCGCTCGGGCGGCGTGTTGCTGGGCCGGCCCCCGGCGGACATCCGGCTGGGCCGCGTGGTGCGCGCGGCCGAGCCGGACTTCCACCTGGTGGAGTGCTTCGACCGCGAGCGCAACACCTGCCCCATCGCGCCGGCCTGCGGCCTCCAGGGCGTGCTGGCGGAGGCGCGGAACGCGTTCCTCGCCACGCTGGACCGGTACACGCTGGAGGACCTGCTGCGCCGCTCCAAGCCCGGCCTGTCGGACCTGCTGCTGACGCCGGCCGCGCCGGAGGGGTGAGCCTCCGGCGCGACGGAGTGGCTCAACGCCCGTAGGTGCCCACGAGCGTGGCGCGCGCGAGCGTGTGGGTGAAGAGGTTGAAGCCCAGCAGCGCGGGTGAGGCGTCCTTCGGGATGTCGAGCGACTCCACGTCCACGGCGTGCACGACGATGAAGTAGCGGTGCGCGCCATGTCCCGGGGGTGGCGCGGCGCCGACGAAGCCAGGGAGGCCGCCGTCGTTGCGGAGCTGGAAGGCGCCCGAGGGCAGCTGCTCGCCGTCCGGCGAGCCCGCGCCCGGGGGCAGGCTGGTGGTGGTGCGGGGCAGGTTGACCACCGCCCAGTGCCAGAAGCCGCTCGCGGTGGGCGCGTCCGGGTCGTAGACCGTGACGGCGAAGCTCTTCGTGTCCTCCGGGAAGCCGCTCCACGCCAGCTGCGGCGACACGTCCTGGCCGCCCGCGCCGAAGATGCCGCTGAGCTGCGCGGTGGCCAGCGTCTGTCCATCGCGCACGTCGGTGCTGGTGACGGTGAACGAAGGCACCCGGGGGAGAGCGTCGTAGGGGTTGGTCTTCATGAGGGGCTCCGGTGAGAGGGAGGGCGGGAGGCTAACGCCCTGCTCCCCGAGCGGGCGTGTTTTCGTCCGTGCCGGACGCGGCAGCGGGCGTCTCCGAGGCCGTGCCCTCCGTCGGGGCCTGGGCATGGGGGCCTGCCCCGAACCTCAACGGCAGTCCCGGCCCATTCGCGCACGGTCCGGCGGGCCCGGCCTCCAGGCCCGCCGCGAGGTGCGTTCATCCGCTCAGCGCCACGTGTCGTTCACGGCCGTGGTGCCCGTGGCCGGCGTCGCGAGGGTGCGGTTGGCGCCGTTCTCCCAGGTGACGTTGTTGGCGGCGTCCTTCTTGATGAACTTGTACTCAATCGCCGTGGAGCCCGGCAGGCCGACGGCCGCGCTCCACGTGGGGTAGTTGGCCGGGGACAGCAGGATGGCGTTGGCCGGGCTCCAGCTCCCCAGCGCGGCGACGTTGCCCACCACGTACACGTTCTGGCCCATCACCGTGCTCGCCGTGACGTTGAACGTGACCGTGGCCCCGCTGGTGGACGTGGTGACGGAGAGCGCGGTGGACTGCGCGGACGTGTTGCCCGCCGCGTCGCGCGCCTTCACCGTGTAGCTGTAGGCCGTGTTGGAGGACAGCCCGCTGTCGGTGTAGCTGGTGGACGTGGGCGTCCCCACCTGGGTGCCATCGCGGAGCACCAGGTAGCCCGTCACGCCCACGTTGTCCGTGGACGCGATCCAGCTCAGCGACACCGTCGTCGCGGACTTCGACGGAGACGTCAGGCCCGTAGGCACCGACGGCGCCGTGGTGTCGCTCACCGGCGCGCCCGCCGTGATGACGCCTGCGTTGAAGGTGGAGGTCCCCGTGGGGAGCAGGTAGTTGCCGCCGTTGTTGTTGTCCCACGTGCCGCTGCCGTTGTTGAAGACCGCCTCCAACTGCTGCACGGCGCCCAGGTTCACCGTGTACTTCGCGTAGCCCGCCACCTCCGCGTCCGGCATGGGCACACCCGGCGGCGTCGTCCACGCGCCGCCCGCGGGCCGGTAGTGGAGGTATGGCGTGGCGAAGCCCTTCTTGTAATAGACCGTCGCCGTGTACCCCAGGCCGGTGGTGACGGAGAGCGCGCTGCTCGCCACGGACGTATTCCCCGCCGCGTCGCGCGCCTTCACGGCGTAGCTGTACGTCGTGCTCGAGGACAGCCCCGTGTCCGTGTACGTCGTCGCCGTGGGCGCCGCCACCTGGATGCCATCGCGGAACACCAGGTAGTCACTCACGCCGTAGTTGTCCCTGGCGGCCGTCCAGCTCAGCCCCACCGACGAGCTGGTGACGCTCGAAGCGGAGAGCCCCGAGGGCGCGGACGGCGCCGTGGTGTCCACGCGGAGGAACGGATGGGTGCCCGTCACCGAGCCGTTGAGGTCCTCGATGTACTTGCCGCCCTCCAGCCGGTACCGGCCCGCGCCCACGTACACGGATTGGAGCTCGCTGCGGGTGACGTTGCCGCGCGCGTCGGTGGCCTCGATGTAGTAGTCGAGCAGCTGGTCGCGATAGGCCCCCAGGTACACGGAGTAGAGGTCGCCAATCTCTTGCGCGGCCACCTTCTGCATCACCGGCAGGGACGCCGGCTGCCACGCCACGCCGTTCATCACCGGGCGCAGCTCGCGGCGCTGGAGCGGGTAGTCCACCCAGGCGCCCACGCGCGACGGGTCGATGCCGGGCACGCCCGCCGCCTTCAGCGCCACCGGGTCGTAGACGCGGGGCGTGTTGTCCAGCGGGTCGATGCGCTTCGCCGTGTGCACGCGCACCCGCGCCTTGATGCTGGTGATGCCGCTGACGTCGAACGCATAGGTATACAGCGCGAAGGTGTTGTCGAAGTGGTGCAGCGTCCACCCCTCCGACTTGTCCGTGTTGGCGCTGCCCGGGTTGTACGGCCAGCGCTGCGGCCACCAGATGGACGGGCCCGTGCGGTCCTGCGCCAGCCGGTCCTGCACGTAGGGCTTGGAGAAGTAGAGCGACTGGTTGAAGGACAGCGTGGGCTTCACGTTGTCGTCCACGTTCTCGTCGTAGTAGCCGAAGCCGGAGTCCATGGCCGGCAGGAGGAAGTACCAGGCCAGCTCCGCGGGGTTCGCCCCGCCCGCCCAGTCATTCGCCGCGTCGCCCTTCACCGGGAAGGACAGCATCCACGGGTTCAGCTGGTTGCCCGCGTGCGTGACCTGCGAATCCAGCGCCGTGGAGGGCTCCCAGTGGTGGGGGTGCGCGTCCAGCCAGAGCTGCTCGGCCGTCTTGGCGTAGTTGAGCGCGGCCTGGAGCAGCGCGAAGTTGCGCTCCAGGTAGTGCCAGCCGTGCTCCAGCGACACCGTCATGCCTTCCTGCACGCCGCTCAGGTTCGTCTTGGGCGCCAGGTTGAGGCCGGTGGCGGAGTTGAAGGCGGGGAACTGCCCCTTCCAGATGCCGAACGGCAGCCGCCAGTGGTGCCACTGCGGGTCGGACGACGAGTCGCGCGTGTCCACCCACGAACCGTCCTGCACGTGCACCACGTCCGTGGTCGCGGGCGTGTGGGCGGCCAGGTACTCGTCGATGCCGAGGCACTGCACGCCGCTGGAGCAGGTGACGGCGCGGCCGTTGAGCCACGTGTCGAGCGACCCCGCGCGCCCTCCGGAGTTGTCACCGTCGTGCGCGAGCACGAAGAACTGCTTCTGGGACGTGAGCCCCTCGAAGTCACGCAGGCCCACCACGTCCACGGTGGCCTGGCCCTCCCAACCCTCCAGCCAGGAGCCGTTCTGGTTGACGGGGATGCCCACGACGCGCGACTCGGCGCCCGTGGATGGATCCACGTAGCGCACCCAGTGCGGCGTGGAGGCGAAGGGGTACTTGTTGCGGATGACCTGCTGCTAGTGCGCCATGGCCTCGCTCACCCACGCGCCCACGGCGCTGGTGTTCTGGAGGTCCGCGCGGTTGGGCGGCGACACCAGCGTGTCCGAGCCCGGGTCGTCGAGGAACGGGTAGTCCCTCAGCGTGCGGGAGAGGTGGTTGTCACCGATGACGGACCACTTCACGCCCAGCTTCGCCAGCGTGGGGATGAGCCGCTCGCTGAAGCCCAGCTCCGTGGGGAAGAAGCCCTTGGAGGACGTGAAGGCGCTGCCCAGGAAGTAGGACTGGGACAGCGTGGCGTTCTGGTAGATGAGGTCCTTGAGGAAGTAGTCCGGCCCCACCAGCGGCCCCATGGAGTGGTGGCCCGTGAAGTGGATGAGGTCCAGCGTGCGGTTGCCCGCGGGCGTGCGCAGCGTGGTGTAGCGCTCCCTCCAGGTCGCGCCCCAGCTGGCGTTGTCATAGCCGGACACATTGCGGAGGGTGACCAGGTCGTTGACGTTGTTCACCACCGCGCCGGACATGGTGACGTGAACCTGTCCCGTGGCGGCATTCGTCCTCATGTCCGCGGCGACGTCCGGCGGCCAGGACTGATACGCGCCCACCTTCGCGTGGTGCGAGTAGTACGTCACCAGGTCGTCGTGCGGCATGGGCGCGCCCGACGGCAGGAAATAGGTGTAATTGGACGGGGGTGACTGCTTTAGCTGGATGACCTGCCCGTCATACGCGTAGCGGATGGGGCCACCCACCGGCGTCGCGTTGTATTGGGTCAGGTCGTAGTACGCCCAGAAGTTGGGCATGTGGTTGTGATACACGTGCGCGGCGGCGATCTGCGCCCGCGCCGGCTGCGCGTGTATCAAGATGAATGCGAGCACCGCGAGCAAGGCCAGCCGCGACTGTCTTTTCATGGGGTGTCCTCACCGGACGAGAGGGGCCGTCCGGTGGGCGCTGCTTACTGGCGTTTGACTCAGGATTTCCCATGTAAACCTGGAATGACAATCTGCAAATCGGTACTGCATTGCGTCAGTCTTTCAGGACAGGCGGTCGTTGACAGAGGGGAAGCGGGCTCGGACAGTCGGACGCGCCATGGCGACCTACCCCGCGTCACCCCGTGAAGCCTTTGTCCAGTTGCGTACGCTTTCCGAGGCGCTGTCCCGGCCGGACGAGCGCCCTCGAGCGCTGGTGGAGCTGCGTGAGCTGGCGGAGCTGGCGCGCGACCAGCCGGAGGGCGCGCCGCTGCGGCTGGCGTCGGTGGTGGTGGCGGTGGGCGCGTCCCAGGAGCGGCTGGAGCTGCTGATCCTGCCGTCCATCTTCGCGCCCGAGGCGTGGGCGTTCACGTTCCTGGAGGGGCTCTTGAAGGTCCCCCTGGACGAGTACGCCGGCAAGCGGCTGGTGGAGGTGGGCTCCGGCTCCGGGTGGATCTGCGTCGCGCTGGCGAAGTTCACGGGGCTCCAGCACATCCGGGGGCTGGACCTGAACCCGCAGGCCCCGGCGGTGGGGCTGTGCAACGCGTGGCTCAACGGCGACGAGCAGCTGGTGTCGCGGCTGTCGTTCGGGGAGAGCGACCTGCTGCTGAGCCAGCCCCAGACGCCCGCGTGGGACTTCATCGTCGGGTGCATTCCGCAGGTGCTGCGCGGTGACGAGCTGCCCGCGGAGCTGGCGCAGGCGGATGCGCAGGCGCTGTTGGACCTGTCCAACTACACCTCGCTGCAGAACGTCTACGAGGACCACTTCGGCCTGGGGCTCATCGCGCGGCTGCTCAACGAGGCGCCGGAGCGGCTGCTGCCGGGAGGGCGGCTGCTCCTGAACCTGGCGGGCCGTCCGGGCCGCGCCATCATCGCGCGGATGTTCACCCGGCGCGGCTTCACCACCCGCGTGCGGGTGGCGCGGCGGGTGATGCAGGCGGCGGACACGGACATCCGCCCGCTGGTGTCGCTGGAGCAGCGCACCGGGCGCGAGTTCGAGTTCTTCATGGAGGCCCACAGCCCCGAGCCCCTGCGCGCGGCGACGGCGCTGGGCTGGCTCCAGGCGGGACACCCCATCTGGCACGAGGTGGCGGTGTGGGAGGCGCAGCTGTCGCTGCCCCGGGAGACGCTGGCCCTGCGCGCCGCGCTGCGCTCGCTGGGCATCGCGGCGCTCCAGGAGGAGCTGGACCTGGGGGCGGTGTCCGCGGAGCAGCTGGGCTTCGTCACGGCGCTCGCGGAGCGGCTGTCGCAGGCGCCGTACCTGCCCTACGCGCACGAGGCCGGAGACGCGTCCTTCCGCAAGCTGGTGGCGCGCTACCTGGACCGGCACTTCGGCCTGCGGCTGTCGGAGGACTCGGTGTTCGTGGCGCCCGAGCGGGAGCAGGCCGTCTATTCCTTCCTGCTCGCCACGTGCGACCCCGGGGACGCGGTGCTGGTGTCGCGCAGCCTGCATCCGCTCTATGCCCGCGCGCTGGACAAGGCGGGGGTGCGCGCCACCGTGACGCACGACGCGCTGGGGGAGATCCGCCGCCTGCTGACCGCCTTCGACGTGAAGGCGGTGTTCCTGACGGTGGAGCCGGGGGAGCGCACCAACCTGGCGGTGCTGCGCGACATCGTGGCGGAGGCGGCGCGGCGGGGCATCTGGGTGGTGCTGGACGAGAGCGCCTTCTTCAACATCACCGGCGAGGTGGAGCCGCGCACCCTCTTCGAGTTCCTCGCGCGGACGCCGCACGCGCCCAACCTGGTCATCCTGTACGGGCTCATCAAGAACGCGGTGTGGCCGGACCTGGAGCTGACGCTGCTGCTGCCCGTGCCGGAGCCGCTGCGCGCGGACCTGGAGGTGGCGGCCGAGGTGACGTACTCGCGCATCAGCCTCCTGGCGGAGTGGTTCTACGAGCGCACCTTCTCCGAGCTGCTCGCCTTCCGCATGGCCTTCGCGGAGCCGGAGCCGCCCTCGCCGCACCGGGCGCCGGAGGTGCCGTTGCCGCGCTCGCAGCGCATCGCGAGGCTGGGGGTGCTGCCGGCGTTCGCGCCGAAGTTCTTCCGCGAGGACGACCCGGAGCTCGTGCGTCTGGACTACGGCGAGAACGAGGGCCCGCTGCCGCTGCCGCTGGTGGAGGGGCTCATCGCGGCGGGCGTCGCGCCGCGCGCGGAAGGCGTCCAGACGGGGCTGTCGGAGGCGGTGGCGGCCTTCCTGCTGGAGACGCGAGGCGCCCGCTACTCCCCCGAGGACGTCGTGGTGGCGCCCGGTGTCTGGCCGCTCATGCACCACCTGGGCGTGGCGCTGCGCCAGCGGTTGGGGCGCATGCCGCGCGTGTTCCTGGTGACGCCCTGTTACGGGGTGCTCGCGCCCACGTTCCTCGCGGCGGGGTGCGAGGTGGAGTCCGGGCCCCTGGGCGCGCTCTTGTCGCGCCGGTCGCGCGGCGGGACGCCGGACGCGGTGGTGTTGTCGCAGCCGGCGAACCCCACGGGGCACTACCTGTCGCACGAGGAGCTGATGGCGCTGGCGACGTTCGTGGTGGAGCAGCGCTGCCTCTGGGTGTCGGATGAGATCTTCGGCCTGGTGAACCTCACGAACCCCACGGCGGAGACGGTGCACAGCCCGGTGACGCTGGAGGGCGCGGTGCCAGGCATCGGGGCGCGGACGGTGCTGCTGGGAGGGCTGTCGAAGGAGTTCGCGGCCGGGGGCCTGCGGGTGGGGTGGGTGGCCACGAAGGACCGGGCGCTGGTGGCGGCGCTGAGAGACAGCGCACCGGGCGTGCTGCACACGCCCACCGCGCGCGCGGCGGCGTACCTGTACGCGGCCCATGCTCGTGGGCCGGATGGACAGCTGCTCTACGCCGCGCGGCACAAGGCGCTGCGGAGCTATCTGGCGCGGATGCGGCGCGACCTGGCGGAGAAGCGGGCGCTGGTGGCGGAGACGCTGCCCGAGGACGGCCGCGCGGAGGCCACGGAGGTCGGCGGCCTGTTCCTGGCGCCGAGGATGACAGCGTGGCTGGGGCGTTCGGTGGACGGAGTGAAGCTCACGCCGGACAACCTGCCGCGCATCATCTACGAGCACACCCACGTGGTGCTCAACGGCGGCGCATGGTGCGGCGACCCGGAGCGCGTGCGCGCGGTGTTCTCGATTCCCCGCGAAAAGCTGGTGAAGGCCCGCGATCGGTTGCGGAGCTTCAGCCAGCGGCTGCGGTGACGGAACCGCGAGGCGCCAAACGATGACCGAGGCAGCCGGGGCGGCACGAGTAAAACCTGTCCGACAGTCGGACAGGTTTTGACGGTTCGCCTTCGGCGGGGGCCTCCGCGGAGGCTTCTCATGTTCTCAACCCTCTGGATGGGGCTCATGGCGGGGGGCTGGGGACGGATGAAGGACGCCCTTGGCGAGCTGCGAGCCCGCAGCCACCGGCTGAGGTGACGCGGAGCTGGCGCGTTCCTCTACACTGCGCTGGCCCATGATCCGCTCCCTCGCCGTCCTCCTCTGCTGTCTGCCTGCCGGTGCACTCGCGGCCTCCGAGTCCTGGCTCATGACGACCGACCTGTGGGGCAACCCCGCCTACCAGTTCCTCACGCTGGAGCGCGACGGCAAGCGCCTCTCCGGCGTGCTGGACGGAGACGCGCTCAAGGGGGAACGCACGGGCAACACCCTCCACTTCGTCGTCACGGACTCGCGCCAGCAGACCTATGTCTTCGACGGCAAGGTGAGCGGTGCCTCGCTGCGCGGCACCGCGGACTACCCCGACAGCAACAACCCGAAGGCCCGGGTGTCCCACGCCTTCACGGCCCGGTTGCTTCCCGCTCGACCCGAGGGCCCTCCGCGCGTCCATGACTTCACGCCCACCTCGTGGTCCAACGAGTTCACCGCGCACCGCGCGCCGGTGCTGACCCTCTGGCCGGGCGACAGCGTGCGGACCTCGACGCTCGACTCCGGCGGCATGGACTCGAAGGGCGTCACCCGCGCCCTCTTCGGCAACCCGCAGACAGGCCCCTTCTTCATCGCCACCGCGAACCCCGGCGACACGCTGGCCATCCGCATCCGCCGCCTCAAGCTGAACCGCGCGTTCGCGGACAGCCTGGACAGCATCGTGGGCCGCGCCCTCACGACGGGGCTCGCCGCGAAGGCGACGGAGCTGGGCAAGCCCGTGCGCTGGAAGCTCGACCCCGAGCGCGGCGTCGCGACACCGGAGCACCCGACGGAACGCCTGAAGGCCTTCACCGTGCCGCTGCGCCCCATGCTGGGCGGTCTGGCCGTGGCGCCCGGCTTCGGCGCCGCGCCCCTGTCCACCGGCGACACCGGCCGCTACGGCGGCAACATGGACTTCAACGAGGTCGTGGAGGGCAACACCGTCTACCTGCCCGTGGCTCAGCCCGGAGCACTCCTGTACGTGGGCGACGCCCACGCCGCGCAGGGCGACGGCGAGACGTCCCAGTACGCGCTGGAGACCTCCATGGACGTCGAGCTCACCGTGGACGTCCTGCACGGCAAGCCGTCCCCGTCCACACCTCGCGTGGAGTCGCCTACGCACCTGATGACGCTGGGGCAGGGCGGTTCGCTGGACGACGCCCTCCGCTCCGCGACCCAGGGCATGGCGCAGTGGCTGGAGCAGGACTACGGACTCACGCTGTCGGAGAGCGCGCAGGTGCTGGGCAGCTCCGTGCAGTACGTCGTCGCGAACCTCGCGGGACGCAGCGTGGGAGTCGCCGCGAAGCTGGACAAGGCCCGGCTCCAGGCCCTCCGGCCCGCCGTGAAGTGAGCTGTGTTCCCGAGGGGCTCGGGCTCGGAAAAGCGGGCGGAAATGCCGTGTCGATTTCGCGACCCCTCGTTCGACGTGGAGATGAACCCTCCCGCTCACCCGGGAGCACTTCTTCCGCCGAGCAGGAGCCTTCCATGGCCAGCAAGATCGCAGTCGCCGCCCTCGTCCTCGTCGTCGCCCTGGGCGCCTTCATCGCCACCCGCCCGGACCACTTCCGCATCGAACGCAACGCGCTCGTGGCCGCGCCCCCGGCCACCGTCTTCGCGCTGATCAACGACCTGCACCGGTTCGACACGTGGAACCCGTTCCGCTCCGAGCCCGCGCCCGGGGTGACCAGGACGTTCGATGGTCCCCATGAAGGGCCGGGCGCCAGCTTCGCCTACGCCGGCGGTGAGGCCGGGGATGGCCGCATGACCATCGTGGAGAGCCAGCCGGACGCGCGCGTCGTCCTCAAGCTGGAGTTCTTCAAGCCCTTCGAAGCCACGAACCAGGCCACCTTCACCCTCACGCCGGAGCGCGGCGGCACCCGTGTGAGCTGGGCGATGGAGGGCGAGAACACCCTGATGGGCAAGGCGATGTCGCTCGTCGTGAACATGGACACGATGCTCGGCAAGGAATTCGAGCGGGGCCTCGCGAACCTGGACGTCGTCGCGCGCGGCGGCGCCCCGGCCTCCTCCGCGAGCGTCCAGGCCGAAGCGGCCACGCCCGCACCGGCGCTCTGAGGCCGCACCTTGTATGAACTCCACCAGCCTGACGGTTCCGGTATAGAGCGGGGCCGGAAGGTACCGGGAGAGGGTCGCCGTGTTCGCCTTGGGGCTACGTCCTCGGGACTGAGATTGGCGCCCTCGACCGGTGT
>JAFADT010000976.1 GCA_023424585.1 Pseudomonadota bacterium | reverse complement strand
GGTCGAGCCGCGATTTCACGCGAAGGCCCATTGTCGTGCGCGTCGAGCCGATGAGTTTGACGACGGTCTCGAAGTCCTCGAGCGGGCGGCCTCGCCAGTTCATCGTGATGTGCGAGAAGAGGCGGTGCTCCACCTTGTTCCACTTGCTCTGAGGCATCCCCTCATTTGAAGTTTCCCCTCGGAGAATTCGTGAGCGGCCGAGCAGGCGAACTCAGAGGGAGAAATGAGAATAAGGGGATACTTCAGCCACTTGCTGGTTCCCGGCGGGAAGTGCGCCACCGTGAGGGTGAGCCCGGTTTCGTTCGCCACCTTCTGCAACTCGGCCTTCCAAACACGAGAGCGGGCGCTGTTGCTCCCACCGCAGTCCGCCATGATGAGCACCTCACGAGCGGCCCTGTGTGAGACGCCCCCCATGTATCTCCACCAACTGCGAATGGCGTTCACCGCGAAAAGCGGCGTGTCGTGGTCGATGCCGACCGAGACCCAGGCCTCGTTCCTCCCCATGTCGTAGACGCCGTATGGCACTGCCTTCCCGACCGCCATATCCGGGAAGTCGTGGACGTGGGTGAGTACCGGCGCGCCGGTCGGCTGCCACTCGCGGCCTCGATTGGTGAACTCTCCGACGAGCTCTTTCTTCTTCGTGTCGACCGAGATGACCGGCTGACCGTCGGCAAGAAACCGCTGCACCGTATCGCTGATGTGTTGGAACTGCGCGTCCCGAGGTGCTGCTCTCCCTCGTACACCTTCTGCGTCGCCTGGAGGCTGTACCCGCGCTCACGGAGCATCTCGGCGACCTTGTGCTGGCTCACGGTGAAGCCCTGGGCCTTCATCTCGGCCGAGAGCTTGCGCGTGCTCTTGCACGTCCATCGCAGCGGCGATTCAGGGTCGCCTCGTGTCACAGGGTCCACCAACGACTCGAGCGCCTCGTGAATGCCCGGCTGCCTCACCTCAATCGGCTTGCCACCGGCGCCCTTGCGCCGCACACGCACCAGGTCCTTCGGCGGCTTCTTCGAGCGCACTTCCTTCTTCCCGTCGAGCACCGTGTTGCGACCCAGTCCGGTCGCCCGCGCGACCAGTTCTCTGCCTCCCCTCCCATACGCGAGCGCTTCCGCTCCCGCCCACAGCCGCAACACGCGCTCGTCGAGGTGATGCTTCATGAGGTTGAACCGGATCCGAATCTCTTTCTCGGTGGCCATTCGCCACTTTCGAGCACGCCACCGTGCGATTGTCGCTCCTACCGACTCCGCTCCCGTAATCAGATCTCAAGCCCTAACGGTATTTCTGGGAAAGCCATACTCCATACCTTGCGGATCGCTTCCACCACCTGGGGCCCGTTCCCGCTGGCGATCTGCGCCCAGCAGGGGAAGTTCGCGAACACGGCTTCATGGTTCGCGGTAACCTCTCCGTGGAAGTCCATCCCGTTGTACCCGTGGATTCGAATCAGCGTCTCCAACTGGGCCCGCGCGTCCTGGCCGCGCAGCGAGAACGCAGTCGGCACCTGGCCCACGAAGTGGGGACCGAAGTCCGCGGCGGTCACGCGGATCCGCCCCTGGATGTGCTCGTCGAAGGTCTCCAGTTCCCCGGCGGGAACCCAGAGTTCCTGATGCATCCGTGCACCGACCTGCTGGACCTCGAATGTGGACGCATAAGCGTCCTCCACATCGAACACGGTGACGTAGCCGGCGCCCTCGGGGCTCGTGGCGTTCCACTCCCGGCTGATCTGCCGGGCGTACGGCTCGTTGAGCACCGGGTAGAAGATGGGCTGCTCCGGCAGACGCGGCGGAAAGCGCCGCATGCCCGACCGGTAGATCAACAACAACTCTTGAAGCCCGACGGGACGATAGAGGCGCATGGCGAGCCTTGCGATGTGAAGAAGGGCCTCTCACTTCCGGACCGCTCCACGCGAAAAGCCCCTGGATGCTGACAGCTGCATCCAAGGGCTTGAAGGTCACGACAGGATTTTCGAAACGACCGATACCTACTCTGCTCCCGGCAAGGGGCCCTCGGTGGTATCGAATTTCCGCACCGACTCGCCGAAAGAGGGGTCGAACCGGAGCAGGTCTTCCAGATTGCCTCGGAACGTTTCCGTCTGGTCTTGCGTGTCCAGCATCAGCACCGCCAGGTATTCCATGACGTCGAGCACGTTCCCAAGCTCATGGCCCCGCCCCTCGTAGGCCATGGAACGGGCGGAGATCATCGCACTGTGAATCGCTAGAAGCGCCGCCCGATGCTTCGAGGCCGGAATCACCGCGTCCCCCCTACTTCTTGCACGGGGACAGCGTGCGCTTCGCGTGGATGAGGTCCTCTTCCGTAGGACTCCCGTACCGCACGGCCTTCGGCGCGGCCTTCAGCTTCTGGTAGTCGTACGCATAGAGCACGCCCATCTCCCGGCTCAGGATGTAGCGCAGGCCGCTGAAGTCCCAGAGGCCTCCGAAGAGCTGCCCTCCCGGCTTGAGCGGCGTCAGCGCCGTGCCCTCCGGCGTGCGCAGGAGCAGCATGGACAGGTCATCCGTCGCCCAGTTGCACGGGTTGCTGCCATTGCGGTGCAGATAGGACACCGTCAAATCGAACGCGCCCTCGCCCTCGTCGCCCGTCACGCCGAAGTACTCCCACAGCCGCGCGCACTCCGGCGCCGCGCAGTCCTGCGGTGGCACGTGCTCCGCGTAGTCCGGCGGGATGCCGTCCGACTCCTTGCCAATCACGCTCCGGTTGGGCCGGCGCAGCACGCACCCCGTGGGCTCCTCCTTCTGCCGCAGCGCGATGGGCGTCCCCGCGAGCCGCCCGGGAGGCAGCACCTCGCACTCCATCGCCAGCTCCGCCATCAGGTACGTCTGGCGATCCTCATCCGTCCCCATCCGCACCGCCCAGTACGCGATGGGCGTGCCCTTGCACGCCTTCGACTTCTCCTTGCCGAACACCCAGATGGGCGCCTTCGTGGTGTCCAGCGCGCCCAGCTTCTTCGCCTGCTCCATGGGCACCGGCTTCACCCCGGAGCGGCTGCGCGCCCCCGCCTGGAAGAACTTGTCCTTCGAGGGCGGGATGATGGCCTGGTGCACCAGCCAGCCCAGCCGGTCGATGCCCACCTGCCCCATGGGCGTCATCGGCAGGAACTCCGGCTTCGCCGGGCAGCCCCGGTCCGGCTCCGGCAGGTCCACCACCACCGCCGAGCCATCATCCACATCATCCGTCTGCGCCCACGCGGCCCCCGGCCCCACCGTCAGCGCCAGCACCAGCGCGAGCCCCGCGCGCTTCACTCCGTTCGTCATTCCGTCGGACCTCCACCCCCGGTCATACCGCAAGCGGAAGCCCTCGGCGCGCCCCCTCGCTCAGCGCGGCTTCTTCGGAGCCGCCTTGCGCTTCACCGGCGCTGGAGGCGGCGGCACCCCGGCGTCCGCCGGCACGTCCGCCACCGTGGCGTCGAGCGCCTCCTGCTTCGCGGCGTCATCCGGCTTCGGCGGCGCCTCCACCTCCGTGCGGTCCTCCAGCGGCACGCGGCCCACCGCGCGGTTGAACAGCTCCCACAGCGCCTTGCGGTGGCCCTCGCGGTCCGTCTTCCCGGACAGCACCAGCCCCGCGCCGCTGTAGCGCACCGTCAGCCCCGGCGGCATCCCCGCCGCGAAGTCCTCCAGCTGCGCCTGGAGCTGCGGCACCGCGAACGTCAGCTCCAGCTCCTTCGCCAGGTACGCGTGCGTCTTGAGGAACGTGCGCAGCGCCAGCCGACACGCGGTGTCGTTCACCGTCGCCGTCAGGCTCGGCTCCGCGCCCTCCGTGGCCTTCAGGTCCGGGCACGCCTTCTTCGCCGCCGCCAGCTCCGCCCCGGTGTTCTGCAGCTCGATGGGGCCCACCATCACCCGCCACACGGCGAAGCGCCCCTCCGCATACAGCAGCACCCGCGCGATGCCCGCGGCGTGGGGCGTCAGCAGCAGCTCGCCGCTCTGGGGCAGCGCCTCCGCCGTCACCACGCCGGGCGCGTCCGACTCCGCCCAGTCCACCGCGGTGAGCTTCTGGAAGGTCTCCTTGCCGGGCTCCAGCGTCAGGGCCTGGTCCACCGGCCAGGCCCTGGCCGCCGAGGGCGCCGCCAGCGCGCCCAGCAGTCCGCCAATGACGTACATCCGACGTCCCCGCATGGTGCCTCCCGCCAGGGTGGTATGCCCCTCTAGCACGGGATAAGAACCTCTCCCTATGCCTACCTGGACCCTCTGGGTCGCCTGCCTGGCCCTCTGCTTCATGAGGTCCCTGGTCGCCGCCGCGGAGTCCGCGCTCTATGGGACGTCCGAACTGCGCGCCCAGGAGCTCGCGGAGGAGAGCCAGAGCGTCTCCGCCCGCCGGGTGCTCCGCCACAAGACGGACCGTGAACCCGCCGCCACCGCCCTGCGCCTGGGCATGGTGCTGTCCGGCTTCCTCGCCGCCGCCATCGGCGCCTTCGTCCCGCCGCGCCTCCTGGACTTCAGCCACTACGCCGAGGCCGCCTGGGTGCCCGTCGCCACGGTGTGCGCGGGCGCCCTCTTCGTGGGCGTGCTCGCCAGCCTCATGGAGGTGACGCTGCGCGGCCTGGCCAACGGCAACGCGGAGCGGTGGGCCCTGCGCCTGTCGGGGCTCGTGTCCCTGCTGGTGGCCGTGCTCTACCCGCCCATGCGCCTGATGCTGGGCCTGCTCAACCTGGGCGCCCGCACCATGGGCCGCCCCCTGCGCTTCGAGCCGCCCCCGCCGCCCCTGGAGGAGCTGGAGAAGCTGCTCGCCGCCCAGGCCGCGCGCAACGAGGTGGACAAGAGCGCCCCGCAGCTCATCCGCTCCATCTTCGAGCTGTCCGACAAGCGCTGCCGCGACGTGATGGTCAACCGCACGGACGTCGTCTCCGTGGACGTCACCACGCCGCCGGACGAGGTGCTGCGCATCCTGGCGGAGGAGAACCACTCGCGCATCCCCATCTACAAGGACGACGTGGACCACATCGTCGGCGTGCTGCACGCGCGCGACCTCATCCCGCTGCTCCAGCACCCGGAGCTCATCGTCCTGCAGGACATCATCCGCCCCGCCCACTTCGTGCCGTGGATGAAGCCCGTGGGCGACCTGCTGCGCGACATGCAGAAGCGGAAGATCCACATGGCCATGGTCGTCGACGAGTACGGCGGCTTCATGGGCGTCGTCACCCTGGAGGACATCCTCCGCGAGATCGTGGGCGACATCGGCGACGAGTTCGAGGTGGAGGAGAAGCTCGTCGAGAAGATGGCCGACGGCAGCTCGCTGGTGGACGCCGCCATGGAGGTGGATCAGTTCACCCAGGTCTTCGGCTTCCCCCTGCCGGAGGGCGACTTCGACACGCTCGGCGGCTACCTGTCCTCGCTCGCGGGCCACCTGCCGGACGTGGGCGAGCGCTTCACCTACAACGGCTGGCAGTTCGTCGTGGCCACCAAGGAGGGCGCCCGCACCATGGGCCGCCCCCTGCGCTTCGCGCCGCCCCCGCCGCCCCTGGAGGAGCTGGAGAAGCTGCTCGCCGCCCAGGCCGCGCGCAACGAGGTGGACAAGAGCGCCCCGCAGCTC
>JAFADT010000951.1 GCA_023424585.1 Pseudomonadota bacterium | reverse complement strand
GCGCTGATCCTTGTACGGCTCCTCGGGCGCGCCCTTGTAGCAGGTCACGACGCGGCGCGGGCGGCCGTCGGCGGCGGGCTCCGAGCGCACCTGCCAGTACGCGTTGTTCGCGCCCAGGTTGAGGATGGACCGCCCTTCCGACAACGCGCGGTCCGCGAAGTCGCGCTGCCTGGACGTCCAGTACTCGTCGTGGCCGGACATCACGAAGACCTTCGCGCCACGCAGGAAGTCGTAGCGCTCGTCCATGTCCTCGTCGGTGAAGTAGCCCACGTCCAGGTCCTGGGACTCCAGCCACATGACGAGGCTCAGGTCGTCCGTCATCAGGTGCCCGGCGCCCTGGCCCCGGTAGTAGGGCCGGTCGTAGGAGGACTGGAAGGCGCGGGAGACGCCGTGCGCCTTCATCACGCCGTTCTGATCATCGTAGAGGCTGGTGCCGCCCCAGGTGTTGTACGCCGCCCAGGTGGCGGTGGGGATGAGCACCGCCACCTCCGACCGGGGATTCGCGTCCCGCACGAAGAAGGGCACGTAGCGCGACGGCCGATCGTCGCGCACGAGCTTCACCACGTACACGCCCCGCACCCAGGCCTCCCCGATGGGGATCTCCAGCGTGGGGGACCAGGTGCAGGCGATGACGCCCGTCGCCGGATCCGCCGGACAGTCCGCCTGCCGGGTGCCCCGCACCGGGCCTCCGCGCGCGACCTCGCGGGCGCCGACGCCGCCGTAGTAGCCCAGGCGGTAGACGAACCAGCTGAACTCGCGCGCCTCGGAGAGGGACACCGCCACGCGCAGCGACTCGCCCTGCGTCAGGGTGGCCTTGAGGGCGTAGCCTTCAATCTCCCGGCTGTTGGCGTTCTTGTCGATGCGCCAGCCCGTGGTGCCCTTCTTCTGGTTCTCCTCGTGGACGGCGTCCGGCTTTCGCGCGGGCAGCGCGCTGCCGCCGTCGGGCAGCGTGCCCGCGTCCGGCTCGTCGTCGGGGATGCCCGCGTCGTATTCGGGAGCGACGAGGCCGCCGTCTGGAGCGACGACGCCCGCATCGTCGTGGGTCAGGGGTGGCTCATCGTGGCGGTCGCCTGGAGGAGGCGTGCCGGGCGCCGGACCGGAGTCCTCACACCCCGCCGCGCCCATCACCAGGAGCGCGAGCACCACCCCCAGCCCCATCCAGCGACGCCCGTCTCCCATGCCACGCCTCCCAGGTGTTCAGGACCCGAGGGTAGGCATGGACTTCAGGGAGGGAAGCGCCCTGCCGGGACCGGGAACGGCCGTGCACCACGCGATGTCGACCTGTCCCCAGGGACAGCCCGCAAGTCCTCGGATCAACAGAGGTCGCGGAAGCGCGGCGCGTGTCAGCTACCGAGCAGTTCCCGGTGCAGCCGGGCGGTGAGGGTCTTCAAGTGGGCCTTGTCCACCAGGAGGGTCACCTGGAGCGGCGAGGTGCTCACGGCGTGCACCCGGGCGGACAGGGCCTCGGCGGCGGAGAGCGCCTTGCGCAGCGGCACCCAGTCCGCGTTGAGGCCCACGCCCACGCAGGTGACGGTGCCCCAGCCGTCCCGCCACTCCACGCCCGCGCCGAAGCGCGTGGACAGCTCGCGCTGGAGCGCCTCCGGCCCGTGGAGGTCCGCGAGCGGCACCGCGAGGAACGTGCGCCCCGGCGCGCCCGGCAGCCCGTCATGGGCGAGCGTGCGGCCCCGCACGGCGCGCGCGTCCAGGAACTCCAGCAGCTCCTGGAGGGGCACGGTGGGGTGGGCGACGAGCACCGCCATCTCCACGTCCGCCGTCACGCCCTTCACGCGGCTGTCGGTGGGCACGGCGAGCTCCTGCACGCTGGTGCCGGTGCCCTGGCCGTGCGCGGTGCGCGCGAGGATGGTGATGCCGCGCGCCTTGGCCCACTCCACCGCCTGGGCGTTGAGCACCCTGGCGCCGGCGCTCGCCAGCTCCTGCATCTCGTCGTAGCTCAGCGACTCCAGCTTGCGCGCGTCCGGCACGATGCGCGGATCCGCGCTGAAGACGCCGTCCACGTCCGAGTAGATTTCACACGCCTCCGCGTCCAGCGCCGCCGCCAGCGCCACCGCGGTGGTGTCGGAGCCGCCGCGCCCCAGCGTCGTGACCTCCTTCTTGTACGAGACGCCCTGGTAGCCCGCGACGATGACGACCTTGCCGTGCGCCAGCTCGTCCTGGATGCGGTAGGGCCGCACCTCCACGATGCGGGCCTGGGCATGCGCGTCGTTGGTGATGATGCCGCTCTGGCTCCCGGTGAAGCTGATGGCCGGCACGCCCTGCTCCTGGAGCGCCATGGACAAGAGCGCCATGGAGATGCGCTCGCCGCAGGTGAGGAGCATGTCCAGCTCGCGCCGGGGCGGGTCCTGGGACACGCTCTTGGCGAGCGACAGCAGGTCATCCGTGGTGTCGCCCATGGCGCTCACGACGACGACGACCTGATAACCCGCGTCCCGCTTCTGCTTCACGCGGCGCGCGACCTTGCCGAGCTTCTCCGCGTCAGCGACCGATGAGCCGCCGTACTTCTGCACCACGATTGGCATCCACGCCTCGCTTCCAGGGCAGTGTAGAGTTCACCCCCGCGCATGCCAATCACCGAGAAGCCCATCATCGAGGTGCGCAACCTCACCCGGCGCTATCGCGATCGCGTGGCCATCGAGGACCTCTCCTTCACGGTGGGTGAGGGGGAGCTCCTGGGCTTCCTGGGTCCCAACGGCGCGGGCAAGTCCACCACGATGAAGATCCTCACCGGCTTCCTGCCCCCCTCCGAGGGCAGCGCGAAGGTCGCGGGCTTCGACGTGTCCACGCACCCGATGGAGGTCAAGCGGCGCATCGGCTACCTGCCGGAGACGCCGCCGCTGTATCCGGAGCTGACGGTGCACGGCTACCTGGCGTTCGTGGCCTCGCTCAAGCAGGTGCCCGGCCGCGCGGTGAAGGCGGAGGTGGAGCGGGTGGCGGGGCTCACCGGCGTGAGCGACGTGCTGGGCCGCGTGCTCCAGAACCTGTCCAAGGGCTACCAGCAGCGCGTGGGCATCGCGCAGGCGCTGCTCGGCTCGCCGCCGGTGCTCATCCTCGACGAGCCCACCGAAGGGTTGGACCCCGCGCAGCGCGCGGACCTGCGCGCGTTGATCCGCGGCCTCAAGGGCCGGCACACGGTGCTGCTGTCCACGCACATCCTCCCGGAGGTCACGGTGACGTGCGAGAAGGTCCTCATCCTCCACCAGGGACGCGTGGTGGCCCATGACGCCATCGACCAGCTGGCGAAGGCCCAGGGCCAGGCCGAGCACGCGTCGTTGGAAGAAGTCTTCATCAAGCTGACCGCCGCCTGAACAGGAGCCTCCAGCGCATGCGCACCGCCCTGGCCATCGCTCGCAAGGAGCTGGCCGTCGCCTTCACCACCCCGTGGGCCTACGCCGTGTTCACGGCGATGGCGGCGCTGTCGTCCTTCTTCTTCGTCAGCCTGCTGGAGCAGTTCCAGCAGGTGCAGGCCCTGGCGCGCGAGCACGGCTGGAGCCGGCTGCCGCCGGACTCCATCGTCTACCGCAACCTCACCGACGGCGTGGTGGTGCAGCTGTGGGGCGTGGTGCTGATCATCACGCTCTTCGTCGCGCCCTTCCTGTCCATGCGGCTGTTCGCGGAGGAGAAGCGCCAGAAGACGTTCGCGCTGCTGCTCACCACGCCGGTGCGGCCGGTGGACATCGTGCTGGGCAAGTACCTGGGCGGCCTGGGCCTCATCTTCGTCACGCTGGGGCTGACGCTGGTGTTCCCGGTGCTCCTGTCCGTGGTGGGCTCCGGCCCGTCGGGTTCGGCGCTGGAGTGGCCCACGGTGCTCCTGGGCTACGGCGCGGTGCTCCTGTGGGGCGCGACCTGCATGGCGGTGGGGCTGTTCATCTCCGCGCTGACGGAGAGCCAGATGCTGGCGGCGTTCCTCACCTTCACGGTGCTGCTGCCGTGGATGCTCCTGCGCGGCGTGGCCCAGTCCACCGCGGAGCCGCTGCGCTCGTTCCTCTCCTACCTGTCCTTCGACACGCAGTTGCAGGGGATGATCCAGGGCGTCCTGGAGGTGCAGGCCCTGGTGTTCTTCGCGTCCGTCATCTTGTTCTCGCTGCTGCTCACCCACCGCGCGGTGGAAGCGCAGCGCTACGCGTGACCATGAGAGCGAATCACGTCACCCGGGTGCTGGGCGCCTTCGGCCTGCTGCTCCTCCTGTCCAGCCCCTTCACGCTGTTCCTCACCTCCGGCAGCGTCGCGCTCGCGGCGGGCAAGGCGGTGCTGGGCGCGGCGATGCTCGCGGCCTACGTCGTCTCGCACCGGCGGGAGCTGGGACGCTCCGGGACCCGCCGCACGGGGCGCTTCCTCGCGTCCTCCGCGCTCACCCTGCTGGCGGTGCTGGGCGTGCTGGTGGCGCTCAACGTCCTCGCGTTCCGCAAGAACCAGCGGTGGGACCTGACGCGGGAGCGCATCTTCTCGCTCGCGCCGCAGACGGTGCAGACGCTGGCGGGCTTGAAGGAGAAGGCCCACGCGCTGGCGCTCGTCCCGCCCACGCATGCGTCGTATGGCGAGCTGGAGGAGCTGTTCCGGCGCTACCGCGAGGCGGCGCCGGAGACCTTCGACTACGCCTTCGTGGATCCGCGCCGCGAGCCGTCCCTGGCCGCGAGGTATCAGCTCAAGGAAGGACAGACGCTGGTCGTCGTGTCCCGGGGCGAGGGCGATGCCGCACCCCACACCGCCCTGCCCGTCCCTTCCGAGCAGGAGCTGACCAACGCCCTCATCCAGCTGAGCGCGACAGGCGCGCTGAAGGTGTACTTCCTCGAAGGGCACGGTGAGTGGTCACTGGACACACCCGGTGACGGGCTGGTGGAGCTCCGGCGCCAGTTGCTGCGCGAGGGCTACCGCCCCGAGCCGCTCAACCTCCTGGGCCGCAAGGAGGTGCCGCGCGACGCGGGGCTGCTGGTCATCGCGGGCGCGAAGCAGGACTACACGGCGCCGGAGGTGGCGGCCCTGCGCGAATACCTGGGCGAAGGCGGCCGGCTGCTCTACTTCACCGACGCGAACACCGAGGACGGGCTGGGCCTGCTCCTCGCGGACTACGGCGTGCAGGTGGACGCGGGCGTGGCGGCGGATCCGCAGTTCAACTCCGGCAACCCGTTCGTCCTCGTGTCGAACTTCTACGGCAAGCACGCCATCACGCGCCCGTTGCAGGAGCGCGGCTTCAACGTGCAGCTGCCCACGGCGCGCAGCTTCACGCTCGTCCGCGAGGGCTTCCTGCTGCCCGGCGTGACGGTGGAGCCCGTGCTGCTGAGCTCGCCCTATGCGTGGGTGGAGTCGACGCCCCTGGAGGACGCCACGCCGTCCAGCGGCGAGAAGATGGGGCAGCTCACGCTCGTGGCGGCCGCGTCCCGGGACACGCGCGCGGCGGAGCACAAGCGCTTCGACGAGGCGCGGCTGGTGGCGATAGGCGAGTCGGAGCTGCTGCTGGATCCGAACTGGGGCTACGAGGCCAACCGCAACCTGGTGATGAACACCCTGGGCTGGGCGTCCCATCAGGTGGAGAAGATCACCCTGCGGCCCCCCGACCGTGAGACGTCCACGCTGGAGCTCACCGAGGACCAGATGCGGGCCCTGCGCTTCGTGTCCACCGACCTGCTGCCCCTGTCGCTGCTGGGCGTGGGGCTCGCGGTCTGGCTGTCGAGGAGGAGCCGGTGAGGACCTCCACGGTCGTGTTGCTGGGGATGATGGCGGCGGGCTGTTCGCGCGACGCGGAGAAGCCTCCAGCGCCACCGAAGCTCTTCGCGACGGAGCCCGCCGGGCCGCGGCAGGGCACGGCCCCGGAGCCATCGCCCGTCTTCACGCACCTGACGGTCAAGGCGCACGGCGCCACCACGGAGCTGGAGCGGACGCCGGACGGCTGGCGGCTCGTGTCGCCCGTGGAGGCGAAGGCGGATCCATATGCCGTGGAGGCCCTGGTGCAGCAGCTCACCTCGGCGAAGCTCAAGGCCACCGTCAACGCGTCGCCGACGGACGCGGACCTGAAGAAGTATGGGCTCACGTCTCCGACATTCACCGTCACGGCGAAGGCGTACCTCCCGGACGCGAACGGCGAGGGCGCGGAGGAGCCCTCCCGCCAGCGCACGGTGACGCTGGCAGGGGGTGATGAGAACCCCTTCGACGGCTCCGTCTACGTGCGCCGCGAAGGCGACGCGGCCGTGTACGCGGCGGACGGGGCCGTGCGGTACTCGCTGGACAAGGGCCCCTTCGAGCTGCGCGCCAAGGAGTTCCTGGGGCCGCTGGACCTCGCGTCGCTCCAGTCCATCGAGGTCACGGCGAAGGACCACGCCTATGTGCTGACACGCGAGGCGGACGGCAGGTCGTGGCGGATGGACAAGCCGGAGCCGACCCGCGCCAACGCCAGCCGGCTTGCGGACCTGCTCAAGACCTTCGCGGGACATCAGGCCCTGTCGTTCCCGCAGGACACCGCCGCCACCCGGAAGGCCCTGGGGTTGGACTCGCCCGTCGTGGACGCGCGCTTCGCTCCGGCCTCCGGTGAGCCCATCCGCGTCCGGCTGGGTCAGGTGACTCGCGACGGTGCGCCGGTGGTTCATGCGCTGCGCGAACAGGGCTCGCGGTCCACGCTGGCGGAGGTGGAGGCCCGCGCGCTGGCGACGCTCGACGTGGGCGCGCAGGAGCTGAAGGACCGGCGCGTGCTGTCGTTCCCGCGCGACGCCGTGCGGCGCTTGGAGCTCTTCCCCGGGGGCAAGGCGGCTCCGGTGGTGGTGACTCGCGGCGCCGCGAGCAGCGACGCGTGGCAGGTGGAGGGCCCCGACGGCGGACCCGCCCTGCACTTCCGCGTGGTGAAGCTCCTGGGCCGGTTGGAGTCGCTGAAGGCCGCCGCGTTCGGCGAGCCGAAGGTGAAGCGCTGGGAGCGCTACGGCATCCGCGACGCGTCGCGAGGCGTCGTGCTGCGCGATGGGGACGGACGCGAGCTGGCCCGGTTGTGGCTGGGCGACGCCGTGCCGG
>JAFADT010000858.1 GCA_023424585.1 Pseudomonadota bacterium | reverse complement strand
GCCCGGCTGTGGCGCCGCGGAGGGTGCGGCCTCGGGGGCTTCGGTGCCCGCGCCGTCGGCCTTGATGGGGAACGTGGTCTGGCACCGGGCGCACTTCAGCTTCGCGCCGCCGGGCGGGATCCGCCTGTCATCGATGTTGTAATTCGTCTGGCACGACGGGCAGGAGACTTTCATTGTTTTCCTTCGACGAGACCGGCTGGCGCGCGCACGCGCAGCAATGACGGGGCGGTGCGAGGGTCCGCGCGGCGCGTGCAGGCTAGCAGAGCCGTTTCAAGCCCGGAAAGAACGCGTCCTCGGGGCGCACCGTTGTCACCCAGCCGGGCAGGAGGCCGGGCGCCCGCCAACACCAGGGGTGTGCGTCCCTTTTCCAGGGCCCCTCCCGTGGTGGTAGACGGCGGCCCATGGATCCCATCGTCATCCTCGGAGCGGGTCTGGCGGGCCTGTCCACCGCCCACTTCCTCCAGCGCCCCTGGCGCCTCATCGAGAAGTCCGACCGCGTCGGAGGCCTCATCAAGACCGAGGTCATCGACGGGTGTTACTTCGACCCCACCGGCCACTGGCTCCACCTGCGCGACCCGGAGATCCAGGAGCTGGTCAACACGCTCTGGCTCCCCGACCAGCTGGTGCGCATCCAGCGCCGGGCGGCCGTCTTCTCCCGCGACACCTTCACCCGCTTCCCCTACCAGGTGAACACCCACGGGCTGCCGCCGGAGGTCGTCGCGGAGAACCTCATCGGCTACGTGGAGGCCATCTACGGGGAGAAGGGCCGCGCCCTGCGCGAGCGCGACCCCGTCAACTTCGAGGAGTTCATCCTCCGCTACATGGGCGAGGGCTTCGCGAAGAACTTCATGCTGCCCTACAACCAGAAGCTCTGGACCGTGCACCCGCGCGAGATGTCCGCCGCGTGGGTGGGCCGGTTCGTGCCGCGCCCCTCGCTCAAGGAGGTCGTGGACGGGGCGCTCGGCGCGGGCAGTGATCAGCTGGGCTACAACGCGTCGTTCCTCTACCCGCGCGAGGGCGGCATCGAGAGCCTGGCCCGCGCGATGAAACAGCACCTCAAGGGCGGCGAGCTGAGCGTGCACACCGAGCCCGTCTCCATCGACTGGAAGGCGAAGCAGGTCGCGCTGTCGGACGGACGCACCGTGCCGTACTCGGGGCTGGTGTCCTCCATCGCGCTGCCCACGCTGGTGGAGCTCCTCGGGAAGGGCGCCGCTGGCGTGCCGGACGAGGTGCGGGCCGCCGCGAAGCGCCTGCGCGCGTTCATCGTCACGTACGTGTGCGTGGGGGCCCGGGGCGCGAACCGCCAGCCATGGCATTGGATCTACCTGCCGGAGCCGGAGTTCCACTCGTACCGCATCGGGGCGCCGTCTGCGGTGTACGCGCCCCTGGCCCCGCCGGACACGGCCAGCTTCTCCGTGGAGTTCAGCCACCACGGCGAGCTGTCCGTGGCGGACGCGGAGAAGTACGCGGTGGAGGACCTGGTGCGCTCGCGGATGATCCACTCGGCGGACGACATCCTCTTCGCGAAGGGGCGCCAGATTCCCAACGCGTATGTCCTCTATGACGACGCCTACGGCCCCGCGATGGCGGAGGTGAAGCGCTTCCTGGCGCACGCGGGCATCCTCGTCGCGGGGCGCTATGGAAAGTGGGAATACTCCTCGATGGAGGACGCCATCCTGGACGGGCGGGCTTGCGCCCGGACGCTGAACGGCTGACGCGGGGAGTCGTCTCCTGTCGACGGTGGTCCGGGGCCGTGCTAGGCCCCGAGGCCTTCTCTTCGCATCTCCGGAACCATGGCCCTGCACCTCTCCGTCGTCATCCCCGTCTACAACGAGGAGTCCATCATCGCCCAGGCAGCCGAGGAGCTGCGCCAGGGGCTGGATGCTCGCGGGCTCGACTACGAAATCATCTTCGCGGAGAACGGCTCGCGCGACGCGACGCCGCGCCTCCTGGAGGAGCTCTGCGCGAGGCACCCGCGCCTGCGCTGGTTCCACTCGGAGACGCCCAACTACGGCGTGGCGCTCAAGGCCGGCATCCTCAAGGCCCAGGGCACCTACGTGGTCTGTGATGAGATCGACCTGTGTGACCTGACGTTCTACGACGCGGCGCTGCCCCGGCTGGAGCGCGGCGAGGCGGACATGGTCGTGGGCTCCAAGGCGGCCAAGGGCGCGAGCGACCAGCGCCCCCTCATCCGCCGCGCGGCCACGCGGGTGCACAACAAGCTCTTGCGCGTGACGCTGGGCTTCCAGGGCACGGACACGCACGGCCTGAAGGCGTTCCGCCGGGAGGCGCTGCTGCCCGTCATCCAGAAGTGCGTGGTGGACATGGACGTGTTCGCCAGCGAGTTCGTCATCCGCGCGTGGCGCGAGGGGCTGAACGTCATGGAGATCCCCATCCAGCTCCATGAGAAGCGCCAGCCGTCCATCCACCTCTTCAAGCGCGTGCCCAACGTGCTCAAGAACGTGGGCAAGCTGTTCTACGTCATCCGCGTCCGCGGGACCTGAGCGGAGGGTTGCCTCATGACGGCGGCGCGCCTGGCGTCCATCTCCGTCGACCTGGATTCGCTGCCGCACTACTGCCGGATCCACGGGCTGCCCGAGTCCCTGCTCGACGCGCGCGCCCGCACGCTGGTGCACCGGGTGGCGGTGCCGCGCTTCCTGGAGCTGTTCGCGGCGGTGGGGGTGCCCGGGACGTTCTTCGTCATCGGCGAGGACCTGGAGGCGGACCCCGGCGCGGCGGACGGCATGCGGCGCTCCCACGCGGCGGGCGTGGAGGTGGCCAGCCACAGCCACGCCCATGACTACGCGCTCACCCGGCGCGGGGCGGAGGCCATCACGGCGGACCTGGCGCGAGCGGACGCGGCCATCCAGCGGGCCGTGGGCGTGCGCCCGTCGGGGTTTCGCGCTCCGGGCTACACGCTGAACGCGGACCTGTACGCGGCCACCGTCCAGCAGGGCTACCTGTATGGTTCGTCCGCGTTCCCGGCGGCCCCGTACTACGCGGCGAAGGCGGCGGTGATGGGGGCGCTCGCGGCGCTGGGGCGGCCGTCGCGCTCCGTGCTGGACACGCCGCGGGTGTTGCTGGCGCCGCGCGTGCCGTACCGGCCGGACCCCGCACAGCCCTACCGGCGTGGCGCCGGGCCGGTGCTGGAGCTGCCCATGACGGTGACGCCGGTGGTGCGCTTCCCGTTCATCGGCACGTTCGCGACGACGCTGCCTCGCGGCACGATGCGCGCCGCGTACCGCTCGTGCCGGGCGGATGCCTTCTTCAACTTCGAGCTGCACGGCGTGGACGTGCTGGACGCCACGGACGGCATCCCGCCGGCGCTGGTGCGCCAGCAGCGAGACCTGCGCGTGAGCGCCGCGAAGAAGCTGGAGCGGCTGCGCAGCATCTTCCAGTGGCTGAAGGACGACTACGGCGTCGTCACCCTGCGCGACGCGGCGGCGCAACTGGCCGCGTCGCTCTGATCAGCGGGCGGCCTTGAGGGCCTTCCAGTCCGCCTCGGCCTGATCCGCGTAGGCCTGCGCGAAGGCGACCAGCCGCTTCGTGGCCTCCTTCGTGTCCTGGCCCACCCAGTCCTCCAGGCGCGCGGCCTGCGCCTGCGTGTTGCCGTGGGCCCGGGCCAGCACGACGCCCGCCTGTTCGAAGGTGGAGCGCAGGGACTTCTTCTTCCCGAGCACGGCGTCGTCCAGCTTGTCCTTCTCCGGCTCCACCTCGCGCACGAGGAACGCCCGGCCGCCCATGGTCACCGCGCCCGTGAGCGGGCTCACCGCGCCGCCCAGCTCCTCCTGCGCCTTCACCACGTCCGCGCCGTTCGCGGGCACCGGCGGCGACGTCACCCCGGAGGCGAGCAGCTCCTTCAGCTCCAGCAGCACCGGGGGCGCCTTCGGATCCGCCGCGCCCAGGAGCACGTAGTCGCGCTCCAGGCCGTAGCTGCTGCCGCCCGCGTCCAGCCGCTCCGCCAGGTCCAGCACCTTCAAGGGCACGGCCACGCCCTCCGTGCCGTCCAGCGTCTTCTCGTAGGAGGCCAGCGCGGTGCGCACCGCCGCCTTGCGCTCCGCGTCCAGCGGCTTGAGCGTGTCCGAGTTGACGAAGCGAGGCCCCTTCGCGCCGTCGAGCTTCACGTACTTGGACAGGGCGTCCTTCGCGGACGCGTCGCGCGCCTTCTCGATGAGGTCCTTCACCGGGCCGGAGGACTCCTTCTTGTCCAGGAAGGCCCCCGGGTTCTTGTCGCCGTGCGCCAGCAGCTCCAGCGTCTCGAAGTAGTTCCTGGCGAGCGCCTCCACCGCCTTCGCCTGCTCGCTGGCGGACAGTCCCGCCTCGCGCGCGGTGAGCACGGCGCTGGTGGCCAGGCGCGTGAGGTCCGCCTCCGGCGACGCGGTGCCCGTCTGGTCGAAGTCGTTGAGCCCCCACACCGCCTTGCCGTCCGGCCCCCGGAACGTGCCCAGGTTGCCCACGTGGGCGTCGCCCACCACGCGGATGTCCGGCGCGGGACGGTCCGTCAGCCGCGCGGCTTGCGCGTACGGGCCGCGCAGGTCCGCCTGGAAGAGGGCGGGCATGGCGCGGAACAGGGCGGAGGGGCTCTCGCGCATCTGCGCCAGCTTCTCCTTCAGGCGCGCGGGCGGCAGGTCCAGCCGCGCGTTGAAGTCGCGCACGAAGGTCACGGCCTGTGAGGGGGAGCGCTCCAGGGCGGGTGCCTTGGCCCGCTGGGAGGCTGGCGTGTTCACCGCCACTGTGTTGCCCATCCGTGACGTGGCGGCCTGGGGCTGGAAGTCGCTGACGTCGGAGGCCAGCCGCCCGGCGGCGGCACCGGAGGAGGCGAGCGTCAGCACCGTGGCGGCGACGGTGGAGCCCGAGGCGGACGTCCGGGAGGGCGGGGAGGGCTTGGTGGGGATGCGCATGGGGGACCTTCCGGCGGATTATCGTCAGAAGGGCCTCGCGGGTTGTCGGCCCACTCCCGGTGTGCGGGCGGGGGTGCTAAGAGCGGGCCCATGCTGGAGCGTTTCAGCGACAAGGTGAAGAAGGGCCTGCGCGATTGGACCGAGCGCATGGCGGGCCCGCAGCAGTCCGACCAACTCCAGGCCCTGGCCCGGACGGAGAACGAGTACGGGGTGGATCCGTTCGGGTTCAACCTGGACTACAGCCTGGCCGCCATCGCCCCGTTCATGTGGCTCTACCGCCACTACTTCCGCGTGGAGGCCTACGGCGCGGACCGCGTCCCCGCCGGCCGCGTGCTGCTGGTGTCCAACCACTCCGGCCAGCTGCCCCTGGACGGCGCGATGATCGGCATCGCGCTGATGGTGGAGGGCAACCCGCCGCGCGCCATCCGCAGCATGGTGGAGAAGTGGGTGCCGTCCCTGCCGTACGTCTCCACGTTCATGGCGCGCGTGGGCCAGATTGTCGGCACGCCGGAGAACTGCCGGCGGCTCCTGGAGGCGGAGGAGGCCATCCTCGTGTTCCCGGAGGGCACGCGCGGGCTCAACAAGCTGTGGCCGCAGCGCTACCAGCTCCAGGAGTTCGGCCTGGGCTTCATGCGGCTGGCGCTGGAGACGAACACGCCCATCGTGCCCATCGCCGTGGTGGGCGCGGAGGAGCAGGCCCCCGCGCTGATGAACCTGAAGCCCGTGGCGAAGCTGCTGGGCTTCCCGTCCTTCCCCATCACCCCCACGGGCACGCCCTTCCCGCTGCCCACGAAGTACCGCATCTACTTCGGCGACGCGCTCCACTTCACCGGCCGCGCGGACGACGAGGACAGCGAGCTGGACAAGAAGGTGCGCACCGTGAAGGCCTCCATCCAGGCGATGCTCCACCAGGGTCTCAAGGAACGCCGGGGTGTGTTCTGGTGAGCGCCTCGAACGAAGAGAAGGACGCCGTCGCGGACAAGCGCCCGGCCGTCGTCGTCACCGGCATCAGCGGCAACCTGGGCCGCACGCTGGCCAAGCTGCTGCACAAGCGCGAGCGCATCATCGGCATCGACCGGCGCCCCTTCATCGGGAAGCCGAAGGACGTCGAGATGCACCAGCTGGACCTGCGCAAGAAGAAGGCGGAGGACGTCTTCCGCAAGAACGAGGTCCGCGCCGTCATCCACATGGGCATCATGCATGACCCGCGCATGAGCGAGGAGGAGCACCACTCGTTCAACGTCGTGGGGACCACGCGCCTGCTGGAGTACTGCGCGAAGTACGGCGTGAAGAAGGTGGTGGTGCTGTCCTCGGCGAACGTCTACGGCCCCAGCCCGGACAACTCCAACTTCCTCACGGAGGACGCGCCGCTGATGGCCGCGAGCCGCTTCTCCGGCGTGCGAGACCTCATCGAAGTAGACATGCTGGCGCACAGCTTCTTCTGGAAGCACCCCGACATCGAGACGGTCATCCTGCGGCCCGTCCACATCGTGGGGCCCACCATCAAGAACGCGCCGTCCAACTACCTGCGGCTGCGTCACCCGTGGACGATGGCGGGCTTCGACCCCATGGTGCAGCTCATCCACGTGGAGGACGTCGCGCGCGCCATGGTGGAGGCCCTGCGCCCGGAGCCCAAGGGCGTCTACAACGTCGTGGGCCCCGGCCAGGTGCCCCTGTCCGCGGTGCTGCGCGAGCTGGGCCACACCGCGATCCCCGTGCCGCACCCCGTGGCCCGGCCGCTGTTGGGCCTGATGTTCCGCTACCGGCTGGCCAACTTCCCGCCGCCGGAGCTGGACCACATCCAGTTCCTCTGTGCCGTGGATGGCAACCGCTGGGTCCAGGACGTGGGCTGGAAGGCCCGCCACTCCATGCGCGACACCATCCGCTCCGTCATCGGGGACTAGCTGGTGGCTTTTCGGGGCCCTGCCTGCGCTGCCTGACATGCGTGTCAGAGGGGACGTGGCGGGGTGCCAGGGACGACCTGACAACACTGTCAGACATGGGGCGGTGGTGGCGGGGAATGAGGTCCGGCAAGTGCCTGATTTTCCGTGGGAACCCCGGGGTGGGGGAGGGGGCGCGGAGGTTGGCATCGGCATTGCTCTAGAAACCAAGCAACACGGCGGCGCCGCAGCGGGCCGGAAGTACCGCGCGACATCGTCACCCTGGTAGGGGGTTCCATGGGGGAACCCTCGACGCCCATCGTCTCGGCCGGCCCCGAGACGGTGGGCGACTTTTTTGCGGGCTACGGGGACGGCGTCTCCCGTGGCTCCAGCTCGCCCGCGAAGGGGCCCGACTGCTGCTTCTCCAGCAGCCAGACGCCGTCCCGGAAGATGAACTCCGAGGTGACGGCGTCGGTCTGCTCGGTGGCGGAGGGCAGGCGCATCCACTGGATGCGGCTGTGGACGGTGGCGCGGCGGCCGTCGTCGGAGAGCTTCACGTCCTCGATTTCGTAGTCGGTGACGGTGAGGTCGCGGTCGTCGTGGAGCTCCCGGCGCTGGCGCTCGAAGTCCTTGCGCTCCTCGGGGACGATGAAGCTGGACAGGGCGCGGTAGTTCCTCCAGCGCAGGTTCTTGTGGAAGCCCTCGACGACGGGCTGGAGCGCTTCCAGGTCTCCCTTGGGAGGGGTGTGGGCACAGGCCCCACCGAGGACCAGGGCGACCATCACGGCAGGCAGGCGTTTCATGCGCGCGACGCTACCAGCCGCTGGGCGGAACGGACGAGGGCAGTGGTATGGTCCGCGCTCCCCCGCCAACCGCACCGGAGTCGCGACTCAACATGGCCAAGTCGATGGTGGAGCGTTACGAGCAGCTCCTCCGGCAGGACCCGACCTCTTCCGTCTTCGTGGAGCTGGCGAAGGCGTTGCTGGAGAAGGGAGACGCGCAGCGCACCATCGAGGTGTGTACGCAGGGCATCTCCCACCACCCCACCTCCATCGTGGGGCGGGTGCTGTGGGGCAAGGCGCTCATCCAGCTGGGACGGCCCGCGGAGGCGATGGAGCAGTTCGACCAGGCGATCGCCATCGAGCGGGACAACCCGTATGCCTACAACCTGATTGGCGACGTGCTCCTGCAGCGTGGCCTGTACCGCTCCGCGCTGCCGATTCTGCGCAAGGCCGTGGCGCTGCAGCCCAACAACGGGCGCGTGAAGCAGTGGTTGGACCAGGCCCAGCAGGCGCTGTCCGGTGGACCGGCACCCATCTTCGAGGACCTGGGCACCCTGGCGACCCCGTCGGCCGCGCCCGCGGAGGAAGCGTCGGAACCGCCGGCGTCGGAGGCGCACCCGTCCGCATTCGAGGCGCGTGCCGCCGCGGCGGCCGGACTGGAGCCGCGCCGTCCTGCTCGGACGGAGACGCCCTCGGGGGGCACGGATGCGCAGGAGGCCTCCAAGGTTGGCGCCGTCGAGGCGCATGGCGGGCCGATTGCTCCCTCCGGGACACCGGTGCCAGCGGATGCTGGGGGCGCGAGCCCCGTGGACCCGGCGGATCCAGGGCGGGGACGAGAGGCGTCGGATCCGGGCCGCGAGCCGGGTTCGTCGGGACGTGGGCGTGCGGCGGGCAGTCCGTCGGATCCGGGGCAGGAGCCGGGTTCGGGGCGGGGACGCGCGGCGTCGGACGCTGGAGCGGATCCGGGGCAGGAGCCGGGGTCGGGTAGGAGGAACGCGGCGTCGGGCGCTGGAGCGGATCCGGGGCAGGAGCCGGGCTCGGGCAGGAGGAACGCGGCGTCGGGCGCCGGAGCGGATCCGGGGCAGGAGCCGGGTTCGGGTAGGAGGAACGCGACGTCGGGTGCCGGAGCGGAGCCGGGCTCGGGGCGGGGACGCGCGGCGTCGGGCGCCGGAGCGGATCCGAGCCAGGAACCAGGGTTGGGCGGCGGCGTGGATCCGGCGCGTGAGGCGGCGGACGGTGCGCCGTCGGATCCAAGCGCGGGGGCCTCTTCCGTGTCCGCGGATCCGGGCGCCTCTGGGCATGGGCGCAAGGCCGGGATGCTGGCGGACCTTCCAGACGCGCCTCCCGAAGAGGCGCCCTCCGCGTCCCAGGGCGGCGGACTGCTCGGAGACCTTCCGCCGCCGGAGGCGGTGCGGCCTCGCGCGGTCGCGCCGGTGACGCCCGCCCCGGTGGCCCAGGCTCCGGGCGGTGGCAAGCGCTCGCTGCTGGACGACATCCCGGATGCGACGGAGCTGGCGGCGGCCGCGGCGCGCAACAAGGCGGCGGCCAACGCGAAGGACACGGAGGCGCTCGCGGCGAAGTACGAGCGCGAGATGCACGAGAAGATCGCCAAGGAGCGGGCGAAGCAGTCCCTCATCGAACGCTATGGCGCGAAGACCGTGGCGCTCTTCGTGGCGCTCATCTTCCTGGGCGCGAGTGCTGGCTTCTTCATCCTCTACCGCTCCCGCCAGGGCGGCCAGACGCTGTCGGAGACGCTGGAACTCGCGAAGCGCGCCGTCGCGCAGGACACGGGCGCCTCGCTGGAGGAGGCGCTCCGACAGCTCGAGCGCGCGCGCGACATGGACGAGTCCAGCCCCGCAGCGTGGGCGCTCACGGGCTACGCG
>JAFADT010000849.1 GCA_023424585.1 Pseudomonadota bacterium | reverse complement strand
GCCAGGAAGGCCACCTGGATGTTGTGCGTGAAGAGGAACGTCGTGAACTGGGCCTGCTCCTCCACGGACAGGCCCTTGCCCGCGGCCTCGGCCGCGGCGCGCTTCACGGGGTCCATCTTCACGTGCTGCTCGGGGACCAGGTAGTGCGCGGCGTCGGGGTCCACGACCATGCCCACGTAGCCGAAGCCCGCGCCCGCCAGGAACAGCAGCACCGACGCCACGTACATGCGCCACTCGCGGTGCAGGAGCGCCGGGAAGCCGCGCGCGACGAAGGCCCACACGTCCGCGAGGCGGGGACGGCGGCCCGGGTACGTCAGCGCGTACGCGCGGCCCACCAGGTCGTTGAGGTACGCGCTCACGTCCGCGGAGCCGCTGCGCGCGCGCACCCACAACAGGTCGCTGGAGACGGCGCGGTACAGCCTCCCCAGCGAGCGAGCCTCCTCCAGGCTCAGCCTGCGCAGCCCCTCGCCCTCGGACTTGTCCAGCAGCGTCTCCAGTTGCTGCCAGCGCGGCCGCCGCGTCTCGATGAACTCCGCCATCTCCATGGGCCCACTCTAGCCGAGCGGCGCAAACGACGAGGCGCCGGCCGCCCTCCCCGCGTCGAGGGAGGACTCCGGCGCCCCGGTGCTTCAGGAAGGCGGCGCGCTACTTGATGAGCTTCTCCAGCGGCTTCGCCTCGGTGGAGCCCTGGGCCTCGGTCCACTCGACGACGGGCGTCTGCCACGCCATGCCCGTCTCGGCCGGGTCGGTGTCCAGCTTCTCGAAGTCGAAGCCGTCACCGCCGAAGTACAGGTACTCCACCGTGGCCACGGTGTACTCCTTCTTCGGATCCAGCGGCTTGCCCTGGGCGTCCTTGAACTTGCCCTTGCCCGCCGGGGTGAAGCCGGCCACGAGCGCGTCCGGGTTCGCCAGTTGCTTGGCCAGGTCCTCGCCCTTGAGCTTCACGGTGAGCAGCGAGTTCTCGAAGGGCATCGCCGAGTACACGCTGCCCAGCGTCACCTCGCCCTTGGCCAGGCCGTTGCGGATGCCGCCCTTGTTGAGGATGGCCGCGTCGGTGTTGAGCTGCGCGCGCACGGCGCCCGCCACCCACTTCGCCATCAGCGGCGAGCCCTGCGGGATGCCCGCCTTGGTGAAGCCGATCTTCCGGCCGAGCGCCTGGTCCACCTTCGCCTGCCACTCCGCGATGCGCTTCGCCGTCTCCGCGTCCGGCGTGCCGCCCGCCACCTCGACGACCTTCGTGTCCACGCCGGTCAGCTTCTGGCCCGCCGCCTTCGACGGGTCGAACTTCAGCTGCGCGCGCAGGTACGAATCGAAGCCGCGGCCCAGCGACGCGTAGGTCGTCTCACCCTCGGTCTTCACGCCCGGGGCGTCCGTGCCGCAGCGGCCACCGGCCACCAGCGACACCTTCCAGTCCGCGTGCTTCGCCAGCACCGGCTGCAGGTCCGTGGGGCACTGGTCCGCCACCACCACCACCACGTCCGCGCCCGCCTTGCGCGCCTCCGGCACGGCCGCGCTCAGCGCGTCCTCGTTGGGCGTGACCTCCAGGCCCTCCGCGCGGCCGGACATCGCCGTGCGCACCGTCTTCTGCGAGGTGAGGCCCACCACCGCAATCTTCAGGCCCCGCCGCTCGTAGACCTGGAACGCGGGCATGGACAGGTCCTTGGCCAGCGTCTCATCCGACACCTTCAGGTTCGCCGCCAGGAAGGGAAAGCCCCCGGCCGCGCGGTTCTTGAGGAAGGAATCCTTGGCGTACGACAGCTCGTGGTTGCCCAGCGCGGAGGCCGCATACCCCATGTGCCCCATCACCTCGGCCGTCGAGGCGCCCAGGAAGAAGGACGAGATGGCCGGGCCCGTCCACAGGTCGCCCGTCGTCAGGGCGAGCGTGCCGGCATCCGGACAGGTCGCCTGGCCGTCCTTCAGCGGACCGGCACAGTGCTTCTCGTCATTCACCCAGCGGCCCATCAGCTCTGCGGCGCCGCCCTTGCCGTCGACGGGCAGGAGCTGGCCCCGGGCGTTGCCGGTGACGAGCACCGTCACCTCCGAGGGCGGGGGCGGCTTCGCGGCCTCCGCGGGGGGCGGCGTGGCCGGCGCCGGCGGGGGAGTCTTCTCACAACCCGCGAGGGCTCCCAGGGCGAGGACCAGCGCGCCGGACGACAGCCACAGCTGGCGGGAAGGACGACGGAAGGGACGCAGCGAGAGAAGGTTCGGGTTCACGGCTGGGCCTTTAGCACATCCCCGACGTGGTAGCGTGACCCAATGACGGGCATGAAAGGCAAGGATTTCAAGCCTTTACAGGAGGAGAAGGACGGCGGGACTCCGAGCGGAAAAGGGGGCGTCCGGGGCCGGAATTTCGCCTCCGAGCTGTGGGGCGAGGTCCGGGGCGGCGCCGAGCACTTCCAGTCCACGAAGGGCCAGCTGCCCCAGGGCCGCATCCGCCAGTTCTTCTACGGCGTGGCCCTGCCGTTCCACATCGCCCGCGTCACGCTCGCGAGCCCGGCGGTCCGCGCCGCCTACGTGAAGATGACCGCGCTCCAGACGGCGTTCGTGCTGCTCATTGCCGCGGGCTGGGCGCTCCACGAGTTCGACGGAGACGAGCATCGGAAGCCCCCCGAGACGGCCGTGACCCGGGCCGCGCGCGAGCAGGCGCAGGCCCGCATCGAGGCGCGGGCGAAGGAGCTGGAGGCCGCGATGAAGGCCCGGGAGGGCCAGGGGGACCCGGCCGCCATGAAGGAGGCGCTCAGCACGCTCATCCAGGAGGCCATCCACGCCGGCCAGGAAGGCGACCTCCCCCCGGAGGAAGCCGCGGATGCCGTCGAGGAGGCAGCGGAGGCCGCAGAGGAGGCAGCGGAGGAGCGCCGCCAGGCCGCCGAGGAGGCCAGGGCCGCCCCGAGCGAGGGTGAGCAGCCCGCTCGCGAAGCCGAGCCCACCGCGCCGGAGGCCCGGAGCGAGGACGCGGCGTCGCACGAGGAGGAGTCCCTGGGCGCCCAGCTCTCCGCCACCATCCGGTCGGAGGTGGAGAAGGCCCTTCGCGACGTCCCGGAGGCGACGCAGAAGGGCCCGCGCGTCCGCAAGGAGCCCCAGCAGCAGGGCTTCAACATCGACGCGCCCACGGTGCGCGACGGCGTCTTCTTCCTGGGGAGCTGGGAGTTCTGGGCGCTCTTCTTCGGCTCGCTGAGCGCGGTGCAGTGGCTCGTCGTCGCCCTGTCGCGCGACTACCACACGGTCATCTCCCGCGAGGCCAGCCTCGCCACCGGCGTTCCTCCCGAGGACCCCGAGTTCACGCCGCGCGTGCGCCTCAACGTCCCGTGGCTCCGCGCCAAGCTCCAGCGCCGCTGGAGGGCCTTCCTGCTGTTCGTGATGGGCATCCCCGCCCTGGTGCTGCTCTGCATCCCGCTGTGGTGGGTGCCGAAGTCGTTCACCGTGCTCAGCAGCCTCTGGGGCTTCTGGTGGCTGCTCGTCTTCACCGCCGCCAAGAGCGACCGCGCCTGGGTGGCCCCCGTCACGCGTCCGCCCTGGTTCGTGCGCGCCTGGAGCGCGCTGCCCGCCCTGCGGGTCTTCCGCGGGCTCACGTCGAGCCTCGCGCGGCGCTCGGAGAGCGTCGCCGCGCCCATCGCCACCGTGGAGCGTCAGCCGTGGGTCTTCGCGGGCCTCGCGCTCACCCGCTTCGTGGGCAGCATCCCGCCGTTCCGCTGCTTCACGCGGCCGTTCATCCCGGTGGCCTCGGCGCACCTCATCGGCATGGACCCCATGCAGCCCCCCGCGCTCAAGCGAGACGAGTCGCCGCCCGCGCACGACGCGGGGGACTGACTCACACGTCCGAGGGCGCGTTGCCCTCGGGGGGCAGGCCGCCAATGCCCTCCAGCGACGCGAGCGACGCCTGGGGCGCGCCCAGCTCCAGCCGCTGGCCCTCCTCGCGGCGGGCGGGCAGGTCGATGACGCTCTGGAGCTGCTGGCTCACGGAGCGGAAGAAGCCGGTGAGCAGCTCCGGCCGGTCCGCGAGCAGGTCCAGGAAGTCGCGCCGGTCGATGACAAGCACGCGCGTGTCCACCGCGGCGATCATGTCCGTGGGTCGGGGCGCGCCGTCGAGCAGGCTCACCTCGCCGATGGCCTCCTTCGCCTGGAAGCGCAGCACGTGCTCGCCGTTGCGGAACGCGTCCACCGCGCCCTCGACGATGACGTAGAGCGCGTCGCCCGGGTCGCCCTGGCTGTAGAGCCGCTGCCCCGCCTTGTAGGACGCCTCGCGCGCCACCTCCGCGATGGCCGCGATGTCGTCCACGTCGCTCTGGGAGAAGACGCTCACGCCCTCCAGGGCGAACATCCGTTGGACGATGGTATCGCTCATGTCACCCTCCTGCGGGAGCACGTCCAGGCCGTTGAGCCGCGCCACGTGGCGGGCGCACGCGCGCAGCACCAGGTCCTCACTCTGCACGAGCCCCGCCAGCCGCCGCCACAGCCGGCCCGGCGCGCCGGGCGGCAGCTCGCGGTGGTGGGCCTCCACCTGCTCCATCACCAGCTCGCGCTCCTCCTGCGCCACCAGGTTCTCCAGCAGCTCCAGCGCATAGGCGCGCCGGCGCGAGTCGCTGCCCACCAGGTGCTGGTGGATGCGGCGCATGGCCTGCGGCGGGTGCAGCAGGCCCAGGAGGAAGAACGACAGCTCCAGCGCCTGATCCAACCGGTCGCCCACCGCGCGCGTGAGCAGCGACTGGGGGCCCAGCGCCGCCTGCACGTCGCGGAAGGCCCCCACCAACTGGCGGTATGTGTCGCGGCGGCGGCCCAGCGCCTCGTGGATGCGGTCCACGTCCACGGGGTGGTCCGGCTGCTCCTCGCGCAGGCGGGACAGCTGCGCGCCGATGCGGAAGTGCAGCGCCGCGTCGTCGCGCACGTTGGAGAACAGCAGCGCGTTGAGCGCCGCGGGCGAGCCGATGCCGCGCAGCACGCGAGGCAGCTGCATCCGCATGGCCAGCGGCGCGGCCTTGTTGTTGAGCTGCAGCTCCAGGAGCGGCGTCACCGCGTCCCCCAGCAGCACCAGCGACTCGCGCGCGGCCGGACGCTCCTCGCGCCAGGAGAGGAACGGCAGGAGGCGCGGCGCCAGCTCCACGTAGCCGCCCTCCCCCACCGCCACCAGCGCCACGCGCCGCACGGAGATGTCCATGTCCTCCAGGTAGAGCGACAGCGGCGACGCGAACCGGGGGTCCTTGAGCCGGCCCAGCAGCCGCGCCACCTCCCGCCGCTCGGCCACGGGCGCGTGGTCGCCCTTCGCCAGCAGCTCGCGCAGCGACTCCAGCGCCGCGGAGCTGCCCTGCGTGCGCATCAGCGCGCCAATGGCCGCGCAGCGCAGGCCCACGTCCGGACTGGTGAGCAGCGGCGGCAAGAGCCGCTCCGCGCGCTCCGGGGACAGGCGCGCCAGGGCCCAGACGGCCTGGTCGCGAGGGCGCCGGGGG
>JAFADT010000512.1 GCA_023424585.1 Pseudomonadota bacterium | reverse complement strand
CTGGTGGGCAGCGCGCCGTCCGGCTGCGACGGCGCGGCAGGGGCGGGCACGGTGCCCGGCGGAGGGGGAATCTGGCCGGCGGGCTGCTGGCCGGGAGACGCGGAAGGCGAAGGCGCGGCGGGCGCGGTGGGCTCCGCGCCGGGCGCCTGCGCGAAGGCAGGCAGGGTGATGAGCACGAGTGACGCCACGAAGGCGCGCACGAAGCTTGTACGAGACAACACGGCTCTCCTTGCCGACAGCGACGCGCACTCAACGCGACGCCCGTGGCATTGGGATGAAGGGTTTGTGACGTCTGCTGCGGCGGCGGGAAAACTCGGCGTCACGAACCGCGCGCGGCCTCACGCCGCGCGCGGGACGGCCAGGGGTCAGTCCGCCAGTCGCTCCGGCAGCACGGCGACGGTGATGTTCCCGCCCCGCGCCAGGTCCAGCACTTCCATGGCACTTCCGTACGGCACCGCGTCGCCCGCGTCGAAGAAGACGATCTTGTCCGCGCGCGCGTTCAGCATCCGTTGCAGGCGCGCCACCACCTGGTCACGGGGCACTTCCTCGTGGTTGATGCGCAGCGTGCCGGCCTTGTCCACCGTGAGGACCACCGGCGGCTTCGCGTCCGGAGGCGGAGGCGTGGCCTCCTCCTGCTTGTCCGGCTTCGCGGGCACGTTCATCCACAGGTTCTTGGTCATCAGCGGCGTGACGACCATGAAGATGATGAGGAGGACGAGCACCACGTCCACCAGGGGCGTCACGTTCATCGTGGGGCGGACGCCGCCGCCCTTGCTGCCACCGACGTCGAAAGCCATGGCGCGTGCCTCCCCTTCAGTCCTTCTTCCGGTCGATGACCTGCAGGCTGATGCCCGGGAACCCGATGTCCTGCATCGCCTTGAACACGCCGCGCACCTGCGCGTACGCCACGTCCTTGTCCGCCTTGAGCACCACGGGCGCGTCCGGCTTCGCCTCGTGCAGCGCCTTCAGCGCCTCCACCAGCGCGTCCCGCTCCAACTGCTTGCGGTCCAGGTAGAACGCCCCGTTGGCCGCCAGGCTCACCGTGGTGGGCTCCAGGTTCTTGTTCTCCGGGTCCGGGTTCATCGCCGCGGGCAGCTCCACCGCGGCGCCGGCCTCCAACTGCGGCGTGACGACCATGAAGATGATGAGGAGGACGAGCACCACGTCCACCAGGGGCGTCACGTTCATCTCGGGGGTGAGGCTCTTACGCGTGGCCGACATCGCCCGCCTCGGTCCGCGTGGAGACGACCTCCGAGCCCGACGCGTGCGCGGCGCCGTGGGCCACCGCGCGCTTCTCGCCGCTCATGTCCTCCAGGTAGTCCATGAACTCGCTGCGGGCCTGCTCCAGGGAGAGCAGCAGCGCGTCCGCGCGGGTGGACAGGAAGTTGAACATCAGCACCGCGGGGATGGCGACCAGCAGGCCCAGCGCCGTGACGACGAGCGCCTCCGCGATGCCGGCGGACACCGCGCCCAGGCCGCCGGAGCCCTCCTTCGCGATGCCGGCGAAGGCCTCGATGATGCCCACCACCGTGCCGAGCAGCCCGACGAACGGCGCCACCGAGCCCACCGTGGCCAGCACCGACATGCCCCGGCGCACGTCCGCGGTGATGCGCTCGTTGATGCGCACCAGGTCGCGCCGCGTGAGCTCCACCGCGCCCAGCTTCCCGGCCGGAGCGCGGGACCTGGCGAGGAACGTCTTCATGCCGCCGCCCAGCATCATCGCCAGGTGGCTGCTCTTGCTGCCGTCCGCCTCCTTCACCAGCGCGTCGTGCTGCTGCTGCGCGAGCAGCGGCCCGGCGCGGCCGGCGAACGCGCGGGACGCGGCGCGCGAGCGGAAGAAGACGAACAGGCGCTCGAAGAAGACCGCCAGCGACGCGACCGCGAAGGCGACCAGCGTCCAGGCGATGCACAGGGCGAAGACGCCCATGTGCGCGTAGATTTCCTTGAGATTGAAGTTCATGGCGGTGGCTCTCCGAAGGGGGAGGAAGGCGTCAGGACTTGAGGCGGAACGGGACCTTGAAGATGCGGAAGACGGCGGTGGGCTGACCGGAGACGATGGCGGGCTTGAAGCGCCACGTGCGCACGGCGGCCAGCGCGGCGCTGGCGAAGGGCTCGTCGCCGCGCATCACCTTGAGGCCGGTGACGCGGCCGTCGACCTCGACGACGCCCTTGAGGATGACCAGCCCCTCCAGGCCCTTGGAGCGGGCGTCGGCGGGGTACTCGGGGATGAGGTTCGACGTCAGCGGCTCCGGCGGCGTCCCCGTCTCCGGGAGGTTGATGGGCTGCGCGCGGCCGCCGCCAATGGCCATGCCCTCGCCGCTGCCGGTGCCACCCACCACACCGCCCGGGACGAGCGTGCCCGTGCCGCCGACGGCCATGGGCGCCGCGGCGACCACTTCCTTCTCAGCCTCGGGCGGCTTCTCGAGCGGCACCGCGTCCGGCGCCTTCAGCGGCGCGGGAGCGACGGTGGGGACCGCGGGCGGGGGCGCGGCCTTGGCCACCGGAGGCGCGGCGCGAGGCGGCGGCTTCGCGACCGGCGGTGGCGGCGGGGGCGGCTTCACCTCCACGACGGGAGGCGGCGGCGGAGGCGGCGGGGGACGGAAGACGACGTCCACCTTCTTCTCCTGGATGACCTCCTTGACCGTGTTGGCCGCGGTCATCGCCGCCACGGCGATGAGTCCGAAGACGGCGACCGACGCGGTGGTGGAGAGGGCGAACCGCCGGGCCGCAGGCGCGCTGGAGGCGCTGTCGAACGTTTCGAACATGGCGGGGCTGCATATAGCGACGCCATGTGTCACGAAGGTTCTGGCTCCGTGACACTTTGCCCCCGGCTGTGTCTCGATTGAGTTACGGACCGTGAGGAATCAGGAAGCCCCGCGGCAGCTTCGTCACGGACTTGTCGGAAATAACCGCCGTGGGCGTTCCGTGACGTTGCGTCTGCCACAGCAGCGCGATCAGCAGCGCCGAGTAGGCCACGGCGAACGGCCGGAGGAGCAGCACGCGCCGGGCGAGCTCCGGGCCCAGCACCGCGTCCGACACGGCCACGCCGATGAGGGCCACGCACGCCACGCACGCCTGGCCCAGGCGCGAGCGGCCCTCCAGCGCCGCGCGGATCACCGGCCAGGCGAGCAGGTAGTTCGCGCGCCACGCCAACGGTGACAGGAGGGTGACGCCCAGGCAGCAGAGCGCGAGCAGCTCCACCGGGCCGGGGCGCGCCCACGCGAGCGCGCCGACGAACAGCGCCAGCGCCACGGCCTGGGCCACGGTCATCGCGCCAGGAGGCGGCAGCGACTCCGGTGGCAGCACCAGCGACAGCAGCAGCGTGGGCAGGCCCTGCGGGTTGTGGCCCAGCGCCCACGGCGGCGTGGTGCGCGCCAGGGTCTCCGTCCAGTCACGCAGCTGTGACAGGGTGCCCGCCCAGCCGTAGCGGCCCAGGGTGGGCAGCACCAGCAGGACGCCGAAGAGGGCGGTGGTCCCCACCACGCGCCAGTGACGGCGCCCCAGGAAGAACAGCCCCGCGAGCGCGGCCGGCGGCTTGAGCAGGCACGCGACGGCGAAGGCCGCGCCCGGGCCCCACGCGCGGCCCCGCTCCGCGCCCACGGCCGCGAGCACCAGCAGCCACAGCAGCACGGCGTCCACCTGGCCGTAGAAGATCTCGAAGGAGAACGCGGGCAGCAGCGCGGCGGTGGCGAGCACCGGCGCCCACGGCCACGGCGTCGCCTCCCCCGCCTCCGGGGCCGCGCGGCGCGTGAGCACGGACACGGCGCCGAGCGCGAGCACGGAGCCCAGGTTCCACAGCGCCACGGCCGCGCGCGGCGGCACGGCGGTGAAGGGCAGGAACAGGGGCGCGGTGACGGGCGCGTACTTGAACGGCATGGTGCCGTCCTCGGCGCGGTAGAGGTCGGTGCCCTCGCGGAAGCGCTCGGCGGCGGTGAGGTAGACGCGGAAGTCCGCGCCGCGCCGGGGGTGCTGCCCCACCGCCACGGCCGCCACGGCGAGCACCAGCAGCACCGCCCACTCCACCTTCAGGGAGGCGCGTTGGCGGGGGGGCTCAGCGGTGCTCATTCACGGCCAGGGACACGGTGGGGCGCGCACCATTTCACGCGGGGGCGCCCCGCCGCAATCACAGGCCGTAGGCTTCCAGGAGCCGCAGCCACACCTCGCTCACGGTGGGATACGACGGCACCGCGTGCCAGAGCGTGTCCAGCGGCACCTCGCCCGCGACGGCGATGGTGGCCGCGTGGAGCATCTCGCCCACGCCCGGCCCGGTGAACGTCGCGCCCACGACGACCCGGCGCTTCTCGTCCACCACCAGCTTGGCCGTGCCCTGGAGGTCCTTGCCCATGACGGACGCGCCGGCCACGTTGCCCAGCGCGTACTGCACGGTCTTCACCGGCACGCCCGCCTCGCGCGCCTTGTCCTCGGTGAGGCCCACGCTGCCCACCTGCGGGTGCGTGAAGATGACCTGCGGCGTGGCCTTCGCGTCCGCCCACGCCTTCACGGGCCTGCCCAGGAGGACGTCGCCCAGCAGGCGCGCCTGGTACTTGCCCATGTGCGTGAGCAGGTTGCGGCCGTTCGCGTCGCCGCAGGCGTACAGCCAGCCGCCGTCCACGCCCGTCGCGCGGAGCTGATCATCCACCTCGATGGACGCGCCGGGCTTGAGCCCCACCGTGTCCACGCCCAGGTCGTCCGTGCGCGCGGTGCGGCCCATGGCGACGAGCAGCGCGTCCGCGCGCAGCGTGTCCCCGCCGGTCAGCGTGAGGGTGTACTCGCCCTGCGCGCCGGAGCGCTGCACCTTGGTGGCCTGCGTCTCCAGCAGCACCCGCACGCCGGAGTCGCGCAGCGCCTGGGCCACCTGCTCGCCCACGAAGGGCTCGAAGCGCTTCAGCAAGCGCGGCCCGCGCTGCACCAGCGTGACCTCCGAGCCCAGCTCGCGCCACGCCTGCGCCAGCTCCACCGCCTCCACGCCGCCGCCCAGCACCACCAGCCGGCCCGGCACGGCCTTGGCGCCGGTGCCCTCGCGGTTGTCCCACGGCTTGGATTCCTTCAGGCCCGGGATGTCCGGCAGGCGGGGCTTGCTGCCGGTGGCGACGACGACGGCCTTCTTCGCCTCCAGCTCGCGCGCCTTCCCGTCCTTGCCCGTCACGGTCACCTTGCGCGGGCCGGTGAGCCGGCCGTGGCCGCGCACCACGGTGAGCTTCGCGCCCTCGGCCCACTTCACCTGGGACCTGTCGTCGTAGCCGGACACCATCTGGTCGCGGTGCTTGAGCACGGCGTCCGCCTTGAGCGGCCCCTGGATGAGCTCGCGCACGCCGGGCGTGTGCTTCGCGAGCCACAGCGTCTCGCTGGGATGCAGCAGCGCCTTGCTGGGCATGCAGGCCCAGTAGGAACACTCGCCGCCCAGGAGCTCGTGCTCCACCAGCGCGACCTTCAGGCCCCCCGCCGCCGCACGCGCGCCCGCGTTCTCGCCCGCGGGACCCGCCCCAATCACCACCACGTCGAAAGTCTCGGCCATGAACCCCTCCCGCCCCCTGCTTGCCCCGGGAAGGCCGCCCCGCCAATCCGACTGGCGCCGCGCGTCGGATGGTGGATGGAGCGGCTGGTCACCAGAGGACAGCGCCGCCGCGTCAGGACCCGGGAGGCCCCCGCGTCTGGGCGCGGACCGCTTGCCGGAGGTGTGCCATGGGACGTGTCGCCAGAGGGGTCTCGGTTCGCTCCGCGCGGTCGCGCTGCTAGCGTCACCGGCGGCGTCCAGCTCCCGTCCGAAGGCCGCGCCCGTGTGAGCGCCGCCTCGGGCCGTGGAGGGCGCCTTCGCCGTGAGGTCCAGGCGGCGTGTCCGCGCGGGGTCGCTCGCGTGCACACCCGGCCGTGCTCCGGCACGGCTCGCAGGAATCCGTCTTCATTCATGTCCTCTTCCAGGCATCGCCGTACCCGCGCGTCCAGCCGGCGCTCGGGCTCCTCGCTGTTCCATTCCGAAGCGCCGTCCGCGCGTCACCTGCGCGTCCAATCCACCCTCTCCGAGGACGTCTCGCTGCTCTTCCGGAGCGAGCTGTCCGACCCCCGCCTCGAAGGCGTCGCGCTGGCGTCGTTCGAGCTGTCTCCCGAAGGCCGCATCGCGCGCATCGGCTACACGCTGCCGCACGACGCGGACCCCGCCGCCGTGAAGGAGGCCCTCACCCGCGCGGAGGGCTTCCTGCGCTCGCGGCTCGCGGAGCACCTGAACCTCAAGCGCACCCCGCACCTGCGCTTCGTCCTCATGGGCACCGCCCCGCGCACGGAACCCGAGGATGGGGAAGGGGGTGACGCATGATGCCCCGCATCCTCGAGGCGCCGCCGGGCGCCGTGCCCCTCCTCGCCTGGGCGCGCGGGGTGCCCGCGGCGGCCCTGAAGCAGCTCCAGCGGCTCGCCGCGCAGCCCTACGTCGCGGAGCACGTGGCGGTGATGCCGGACGTGCACCTCGCCTCGGGCGTGGCGGTGGGCACCGTCTTCGCCACGGAGGCGCACGTCGTCCCCGGCGCGCTGGGCAACGACCTGGGCTGCGGCGTGAGCGCGCACCGCTTCGC